>JAOAFH010000185.1 GCA_026416355.1 Clostridiales bacterium
AGATGTGTATAAGAGACAGATCCTGTACCATCCCATGTTATCCCAATAACCTTTTCATCTAGGTCATTATCCGCCATACAAGAGGCCATGTGAGCATGATGGTGTTGAACAAAATAAACATCCTTTTCCTCTTTTTCTCCCCTTGTCTTTGCATAGTCAGTTGATAGATAATCTGGATGGTAATCACAAACAATTTTAGCTGGAGTTATACCAAATATTTTTTCAAAATGCTCTATTTGTGATTTATAGTGCTGTAATGTTTCTATATTTTTCAAATCTCCTATATGTTGACTTAAAAAAGCATAATTATCTTTTAAAAGTGTAAAAGATGCTTTTTGTTCTGCACCGCATGCTAATATATCCTGCGATTTAAAATTCATTTTAATTGGGAAAGGGGTATACCCACGTGAACGTCTAATAAAATATTCATTGCCATCAATAACATATATTAGAGAATCATCACATCTTGTGTAAATATCTCTATTATGGAATAAAACAGTATCAGCGATTTCCTTTAATTGCTCAATAGCCTCTTCATTATCTTTAATTATTGGATTATCACTTAAATTAGCGCTAGTCATAACAAGTACATCAAGTTCATTTTCAAAAAGTAGATAATGAAGTGGTACATAAGGTAACATTATGCCTAGATAGTTATTGTCTGGTGAAATATAATCAAAATCACTGCTTTTCTTTTTTAAAAGAACTATTGGTCTCCTATAACTATTTAAATGTTCTAGTTCAAATATATTGCAATCACAAAGTTGTTTAACCGTATCTATGTCCTTGCACATTAATGCAAATGGTTTCTCTTCTCTATTTTTTCTCTTTCTAAGTTTTTCAACTGCATCTTTATTTCTTGCATTACATGCTAAATGGAAACCACCTATTCCCTTTATCGCAACTATTTTACCATCTTTTAAATCTTTTTTAACATGAGTTAATATATCATGTGTTAAAATAGCTCCATAAGAGTTTCTATAAAATAAAGATGGTCCACATTTATAGCAACAATCAGGTTGTGCATGATATCTTCTATCTTCAATATCCTTATATTCATTTTCGCAATCTTCACACATTTTAAATAACTTCATTGTTGTTTTGTCTCTATCGTATGGAACATCCTTTATGATTGTAAATCTTGGTCCACAATTAGTACAATTAATAAATGGAAATAAATATCTTCTGTCATTTATATCCATCATTTCGTTTAAACAATCCTCACATATGGCTACATCTGGTGAAATCAATGTAAATCTTCCTGTGTCAGATGTGCTTTTAACAATTTTAAATTCAGTATATCCTTTTAATTCGTTATAAAATTGTTTATCTACCGACTCAATAACTGCTAATTTAGGTTTTTTTTGTTGCAAATCTTCAATAAATTTATATAAAATTTCCTCATTTCCCTCTACTTCAATTTCAACTCCATTGGCTGTATTTTTTACCCAACCTTTTAGATTGTAGTCCTGAACAAGCTTATGAATAAATGGTCTAAATCCTACTCCTTGTACTATTCCATTAACTGCTAAAAATAATCTTTTCACTTTCATCACCTAATTAATTAAATATTTAACAATACCACATGCTATACTATAACAGATAAACTCTGTATTATCAAGCATTCTTGTCACCTATTGCAATATTTTTTTTCACCTGTTATTATTATAATATAAAAAATCATTTAATTCAAACAAATAAATTTATTAAATTCATCTATATGGGAAAAATAAAATATGATATAATAATGTATTGCAATAATAAATTACATAGAAAAGGGGTATTAATCATGAGTTTTAGAGAAACATTAGCTAAAAAATATGCTGAAGCATACTTCAAAAAGTATGGCGACAGATTAACACAGATAAGTGGACATGTACTTAGTGTAAAAACAACTACTAAAACAATTTTATGGCTTTTTAATATATTAACAGTTGATATTGTTGTTAAACCTGAAAGAAGCAAAGCAGTTATCAAATGTAGATATAAAGTTAAAAAGTGGTTTAAGATGCCTTCATTTATAGAACTAAGACAAGGACATAGTGTTATAATCCAAGGTCTAAAAGGTAAAAAAGGCAAAGAAAATTCAGAAGTTATTCAAGTATTAAACGTAAGAAATCTAACAACTAAAATAGATCTAATTCCTGTTGATCAAAAAGTACAACGAGTACAACAAAAGCAATTTATAAAATAGGCATATGCTTTGGCATATGCTTTTTTTATATTGTTGACAAAATTTTAGCGTTGTGATACTCTTTATTTAAAGAAAATTATTTTCCACTGGAGGCGATAATATGAATAAAATATCTATCATAGGTTCAGGTTTTGTAGGGTCAACAACAGCTTTTACTGTTGCTATGAGTGGATTAGCTAAAGAAATAGTTCTTATTGATATAAACAAAGACAAAGCAGAAGGTGATGCATTAGATATTGGACATGGAGTTCCTTTAATGTCACCAACAAATATATATGCAGGAGATTTTAATGATGTTAAAAACTCTGAAATTATTGTTATTACTGCTGGAGCTGCTCAAAAACCTGGAGAAACTAGATTAGATTTAGTCAAGAAAAACGTTGCAATTTTTAAGGATATGATTCCTAAACTTGTAAGTGTAAATAAAGATGCAATTTATCTAATTGTCACAAATCCTGTTGACATATTAACTTATGTAACTTTAAAAGTTTCCGGCTTGCCAAAACATAAAGTTATTGGTTCAGGGACAGTTCTTGATAGTTCAAGATTTAGATATTTATTAAGTTCACACTATGGTGTTGACCCAAGAAATGTGCATGGATATATAATAGGAGAACATGGTGATTCAGAAATTGCTGCTTGGAGTTTAACTAATGTTGCTGGCGCTCCAATTGACCACTTCTGTGAGATCTGTGAACACCCATGCGATGGTAAGTTTAAAGAAGACATTGTTAATGAAGTAAGAAATTCAGCTTATAATATAATAAATAAAAAAGGTGCAACTTATTATGCGGTTGCAGTAGCTGTAAAAAGAATTATTGAGTGTATCGCAAGAGATGAAAAAAGTATTCTAACTGTATCCTCAGTTTTAGACGGTCAATATGGTGTAAAAAATGTATCCCTAAGTGTTCCTACAATAGTTGGAAGTAATGGTATTGAAAAAATTCTTGAGCTACCTTTGTCAGAAGAAGAAACAAGAAAATTTAATGAGTCTGCTAAAATCATGAGGGAAATATTAAATGATGTTGGAATGTAAAAACACAACAATATTTTAATTTATTAAAAAAGAGCTATTGAACAATCGCTTTATACTTCATAATTGTTCAATAGCTCGCTTTTTAAATATACCTAAGCTTAATACAACTATTCAATAATTTATTAGTTTAGTTGATACACCTTTCATTTATTTTTATTTAAATGTTTTAGATGGTTTTCCTTTATAATTTATTAAACTTGATATTAGTGAAATCAATCCTGAACATACAATTACAATAATCCAATGATTATAATTAAGTGGTTTTGTACTAAAAATTTTATGGAATACAGGCATATATATTACAGCTAAGAGCATTATTAATGATGATAATACAGCCCATACAAGATACATATTACTAAATAAGCCTAAATTAAATACAGACTGTTTTTCACTTCTACATTCAAACACATGGAACAACTGCGACATAATAAGAGTACTTAGTGCAATCGTTCTTGATAAACTAATATCCGAATTAAACTTTACTAAACTATATACAAAAGAGATTACTGTACATAGACCAATTAAAGTTCCTCTATTAATAATCTTAAGCCACAACCCATCAGAAAAAATACTTTCTTTTCTGTCTCTTGGCCTACGCATCATTATATCATTTTCACCTTTTTCCATACTTAAAGCCATCGCAGGTAAACCATCAGTTGCTAGGTTTACCAATAAAATCTGTATAGGAAGAAGTGGTATAGGTAACTTTAATAAACTTGCCAAGAACATTGTTAGAACTTCACCTATATTACATGATAATAAATATCTTATAAATTTTCTTATATTATCATATATAGCTCTACCTTCCTTTACAGCCTCAACAATAGTCGAAAAATTATCATCCATCAAAATCATTACCGCAGCTTCTTTTGTAACATCTGTTCCTTGAATTCCCATTGCTACACCAATATCTGCTTCTTTAACAGCAGGTGCATCATTTACTCCATCACCAGTCATGGCTACTATGTAACCTTTTCTTTTATAAGCCTTAACTATTCGATACTTGTGTTCAGGATTAACTCTTGCAAATACTGATATCCTATCAATAACACTGTCAAGTTTTTTGTCATCATAACCATCTAGGTCTTTGCCTGTTACTACTAAACTATGTTCATTTAATATCTTCAATTCTCTTGCAATTGCTTCAGCAGTTAGCTTGTGATCTCCTGTAATCATAACAGGTTTAATTCCTGCCATCCTACATTCAATAACAGACTTTAAAACCTCTTTTCTTGGAGGATCAATCATTCCAACAAGCCCTATAAAGATTAAATTATCTTCTTTTGAATTTAATCCATCTATCTTTTTATAAGCAAAAGCTATTACCCTAAGTGCTTCTTTTGCCATTTTGTTGTTGAAATCAGTAATTTTATTTTTTGCATAGTTATCTAACTTTATAAGTTTATTATCTATTTCTATATAATCACATAAATTAATTAAACTTTCTATTGCACCTTTTGTGTACATTATTTTTTCTGAACCTTTATTTACAATAACTGACATCATCTTTCTATCTGAATCAAATGGTAACTCTTTTATTCTCTTATATCTATTCCTAATTTCTTCTGTATTATATTTTGCTTTTTCAGCCATCACTATCAATGATATTTCAGTCGGATCACCTGAAAAATTAATTCTATTTTTTTCTTTTTTATAAAACGAATTATTGCAAAGAATTGCTGCTTCAAAGAGCTTTATTGTAGTATTATCATGTAAAGCTTTTTCATCTTTTTTATTACCATTTATTAAAAAGTCGCCAACAAATTCATAACCAGTACCAGTTACATCTATTTCTTTATTGTTTACAACAATTTTTTTAACTGTCATTTTATTTTGAGTTAAAGTACCAGTTTTATCTGAACATATAACATTTGTGCAACCTAATGTTTCAACTGCAGGCAATCTCTTAACAAGTGCATTTTTCTTAATCATTCTTTGTACACCCAAAGCTAAAGAAACAGTTACTATAGCAGGAAGTCCTTCAGGTATTGCCGCCACAGCTAAACTTACACCTACTAAAAACATGTCATAGATGTTTTCTCCCCTTAATACTCCAGTAACTGTAACAATACCACAAACAACAAGGCAACCATATACTAAATATTCCCCAAGCTTATCTAGTCTTTCTTGCAAAGGAGTTCTAAATTCATCTATTGATGATAGCATATGTGCAATTCTGCCCATTTCAGTATCCATACCTGTTGCAATTACCAATGCCTTACCCTTACCATTAGTTACACATGTGCCCATAAAAACAGTATTATCTTTTTTTCTTTTATGTATCTCATTTACTGCTTTTTTATCAACACCCATTGATTCACCTGTTAAAATTGATTCATCACATTTTAATGACTCTGCTTCTATAATGACTGCATCTGCAGGTATTCTATCTCCTGACTCAAATAGAATAATATCACCAAAAACTATTTCACTTGCATTTACAACAACGTTTTTTCCATCACGTATAACTTTTGCATGAGGTGCTGATAATTGTTTCAAAGCCTCTAATGACTTCTCTGTTCTATATTCTTGTATAAAACCAAGTATTGCATCTAATAATATAATTGCTATTATTGTTATTGCATCTGCCTTGTCCCCCATTATTCCAGAAATGACTGTTGCAGCAATCAAAACCCACACAATAAAATCATTGAACTGCTCTAAAAAAATTTTTACCTTTGATTTCTTCTTTCCACTTTTAATCTCATTATAACCGTATTTTTTTAACCTTTGCATTGCTTCATTTGTACTTAACCCTAATGTATTAATTTTTTCATTTTTATATTCCATTTGTATCCCCCCAAATATTATCTGATAATATATATATTTTAATCTTCTTAATACTATAACCCTTATTGATTTTTCTATATATTTTTAATTTTCTTTAATTTGTGTTTTGTATTTACTATTTGGTACTATTTAGTTTATAATTATAAAATGTAATTTTCTATGGAGGTGAATTAATTGAAGGATATTATATATGTAACAGGACATAAAAACCCAGATTCAGACTCTATTTGTTCAGCTATTGCTTATGCAGAACTTAAAAGAAAACTTGGTTATAATGCTGAACCAAAAAGATTAGGTGAATTAAACAGAGAAACAGAGTTTATACTTAACTATTTTAATGTGCCAGTACCTGAATATCTTCCAACTGTTAAACCTCAAGTTGAAGATTTAAGTATGGACAAAATTGTACCTGTATCAAAGGATATTTCTATTAAAACTGCATGGTCATTGATGAAAAAAAATAATATTAAGTCATTACCTGTTGTGGATGATCATGAAAAGCTAATAGGTGTTGTAACATTATCAGATATTACTAATAATTATATGGATACATTAGAAAGCAACGTTTTAGCGGCAAGTAAAACTCCATTAATGAACATAGTAGAAACATTAAATGCTGTTGTTTTAACTGGAAATCATGAGATTTTCAATACAAGTGGTAAAGTAGTTGTTGCAGCTATGGCTCCTGAACAAATGAAGCCTTTTGTTGACAAAGGAGATATTGTAATTGTTGGCAACAGAAGTGATAATCAAAAGGTTGCAATTGAAAGTGGTGCAAACTTAATCATAGTTACAGGTGGCTGTGAAGTTGAAGACTCAGTTGTTAAATTAGCAGAAAAAAATAAATGTATAGTAATGGTAACACCTAACGATACATTTACTACTTCTAGATTAATTAATCAAAGTATACCAGTTAAATATGTAATGACTAAGGAAAATATAGTTAGCTTTAATCTAGATGATTTTGTTGATGAAGTTAAAGATAAGATGCTTCAATCAAGATTTAGAAGTTATCCTGTTGTAGATGACAACAATAAAATTGTTGGAACAATTTCTAGATATCACTTAATTTCTCAAAAGAAGAAAAAAGTTATTCTAATGGACCACAATGAAAAATCTCAATCTGTTCATGGAATAGACGAGGCTGAACTACTTGAAATAATTGACCATCATAGAATAGCAGACATTCAAACTGGAAAGCCAATCTACTTTAGAAATGAAACAGTAGGTAGTACTTCAACAATAGTTGCAAACATCTATTTTGAGAATGGTATTAGACCATCAAAGCAAATTGCTGGAATACTATGTGCAGCAATTTTATCAGATACATTAAAATTTAAATCACCAACATGTACATATGTTGATAAAATGACTGCTGAAAAACTAGCAGAAATAGCTGGTATTGAAATAGATAAATTTGCTGATGAAATGTTCAAAGCCGGAACATCATTAAGTGGTAAGACACCAGAGGAAATATTCTATCAAGACTTTAAAGAATTTACACTTGGCAACTATAAAATAGGGGTTGGTCAAGTAAATACTATGGATACTGATGCATTAAATGACATTAAGAAACCTCTAATCGAATTCATGGATAAACTTTGCAAATCAAAAAATTACAATTTAGTTGTACTTCTTTTAACTGATATAATAAAAGAAGGTTCAGAAGCACTATTTGTTGGCGAAGACAAAGAAATTTTAGCAAAGGCATTTAATGTAACTTTAGGAGAAAATTCTGTATATCTTCCTGGTGTTGTTTCAAGAAAGAAACAAGTTATCCCACCTTTATCGGCTGCAATAGAAGAATAAAAAATAAGGGCAAATGCCCTTATTTTTTTACACTATTAAAGATAATGAAACTTTCTTATTTTCATAATCTATTTTTAATATCTTTGGTTTTACTACTTGACCTATCTTTAAAAAGTCATTTGGTCTATCTATCCTTCTTGTAGTTATCTGTGATATATGAATTAAGCCATCTACACCTTCAATTATTTCAACGAATGCACCATAATCAGTAAAGGCAACTACTTTTCCTAAAATTACATCACCTTCTTGATATTTTGAGATAAACTCATCCCAAGGTTCATTCATTGTTCTCTTAATACTACCTGAAACTTTATTTTCCTCTTTATTTATTTTAGTTATAACAATGGCTACCTCTTGATTTATTGTAAATTCTTTTTGAGGTTTAACCTTTCTATCCCATGAAACTTCTGAATTTGGTACAAATACATCGATAGGCCCAACTGTAACAAAAATACCTGAATCAATAAATGATTTTATTTTGCCCTTTAGCACCTGACCGAAGGTTAACTCTTCAATAAACTGTTTTTTACTTTCTTGAGCCTTATTTTTTAATATATCTCTCCTTGAAACAATTATTTCTACATTATTATTTCTCTGAACTTTAACTTCTATTATATTTACCTCTATTGGTTTATTAAGCACTATTTCATCATTTATTGTTGAATGCAGCTTTGAATGTGACTCAGGTAAAAATGCCTTAATTCCATTATATATACACTCATATCCACCTTTAACTTCAGATAAAACTTTTACTGTTATGGTTTTATTTTCATTTTTTATTTTCTCTAATTCGTCAATAATATTATATTTTTCTATATTCAATCTACTTAAAACTACATTTCCTTCTTTATCTGACAATTTCACAACTTCTGCTTCACATATATCCCCTACTCTAAACTTCTCTAATAAATTTACTTCACCATTTGATGCTAAACTCTTTGGAATTATTGCGTCTGACTTATAACCTATATCCACAAACACCTCATCTTTAGTAACATGAATTACTTTTCCTTCAACAACTTCCCCTACTTCAATTGACTTAAAGTCATAATCTAAGTCATCATCAGCTTTATTATTATCATAACTTATTTTTTGCTCTGTTTCAGTTTTGGTTAAATTATTAATTTTTTCAACTACTGCTTTTATAGTATAATCTGGAGTTGAAGCCCCTGCTGTAATACCAATTTTATTAATATTGTTTAGCTCTTCTAAATTTAACTCGTTTTCATCCTCAATAAATAATGCCTTTTTACAATTTTCTTGACATATTTCAAATAGTTTTCTTGAGTTAGAACTGTCTTTGCCACCTATTACTATCATTAAATCTACTTGTTTAGACAGAGTTATTGCTTCAGACTGTCTTTCGTCAGTTGCACTACAAATTGTATTAAATATTAAAATCTCTTTAGCATTTTTTATTAACTCTCCAACAATCATAAACCACTTCTTTTGATTATAAGTTGTTTGTGCAACTATACATATCTTCCCTAGATTTTTATTTATATCCTTTAATTGCTCTTCATTATTAATGATTAATGCTGAATTATTGCACCATCCATTTATACCTTTAACTTCAGGATGATTTTCATCTCCAATTATAACTATTTTATATCCTTCACTATATTTTTGTTCAACAATTTTATGAATATGCTTAACATAAGGGCAAGTTGCATCTACAATAGTAGCACCTTTTTTTTCTATTAAATCATATTCAGCTTTTGATATTCCATGGGACCTTACTATTATTCTATCCTTTTCATTTACTTCTTCTAAATTTTCAATGACACTTATTCCTTTTCTTTTTAAATCCTCAACTACTTGTTTGTTATGTATTATTGGACCATAAGTGAATATTCTTTCCCCGTCTTGGGAATTGGCCTTTTCAATTGCTTTTTTTACTCCAAAACAAAATCCTGCCGTTTTAGCTACCAAAATCTCCATTTTACATCCCCTCTTTTAATTTTTTAATTTCATCCATTACTAGTTGGCTTAATTCTAGATAATCTTGGTTTGTCATTTTTTCTTTTTTATATTTTGAAAAATCAATTGGTTTACCAACAATAATTTTAATTCTACTGAAAAGTTTATAATTTGCTTTTATGTAGACTGGTATTACTGGTTTTCCTGACTTTATTGAAAACATAGCTACACCAGGATTAGCTTTCCCAAAATCTCCACCTTTAATTCTTGTCCCTTCTGGAAACAATCCAACAAGTTGTCCTTCTTTTAAATATTTTAATGTTGATTTAACAGCATTTAAATCTGCCTCTTGTCTTCTAACAGGGAAGACTCCTAGGCTTGTAAGTAATTTTTTAAGAAACTTGTTTTGAAACAATTCGTATTTTGCCATAAATCTTATTTCTCTTTTTAAGTAAACTCCAACAATTACAGGGTCTAACCAATGAAAATGATTTGGACAAATTAAAGCACCCTCATCCTTTGGTATATTTTCTTCTCCAATTACTTTAACACTATAAACAGGAAAAAATATGCATTTTACAATCTTTTGACATATGGAATAAAAACTCATATGTTCACTCCTTTTTTAATAATTGATATAATTTCGTCAACAACCTCTTCAATGCTCTTGCCTGTTGTATCCACTAATATCGCATCCTCAGCTTGTCTTAATGGATTTACTTCTCTAGTTGAATCGATTGTATCTCTTTTTCTAATATCTTCACAAATTTCTTCAAACGTAATGTCAACACCTTTATTTTGCATTTCGATATATCGTCTGTTAGCTCTTTCTTCAACAGATGCAGTTAAAAAAATCTTAATTTCAGCATTTTTTAAAACATTTGTTCCAATATCTCTTCCATCCATTATTACACTAGTGTTTTCTGCCATCAGTCTTTGAAGATACACCAATCTTTCTCTAACTATTGGCATAGCCGCCACTTCTGAAACCCTTGTACTAACATAAGGCATTCTAATCTCTTCTGAAACATCATCTCCATCTAACAAAACTCTTCCATTTACCAATTCAACCTTTGTATTTTCAACTATCTTTTTAACATTATCAAAATCACCAAAATTAACATTATTATTTATTAATTTTAATGTAATTGCACGATACATTGCACCTGTATCAATATACTCTATACCTAGCTTTTGAGCAACTAATTTTGATATGGTACTTTTTCCTGCTCCAGCAGGTCCATCTACTGCAATTGCAAACTTTTTCATTTAAAATCCTCCTGTCACAAATAATATTCTATATTAAAATTAAAATTCCTTCATTAAATCTGGTCTTAAAATTTTAGCTTTTCTTAAAAATATATGATTAACATCAGTTTGAGCTTTATTTTCATTTACAAGCATTAAAACCCTAATACATTTTTCAAGAGAGTTTTCTACATGCATTTCTTGAAAACATAATAAACCTGCATATTTAATTCCTAAATTACGTGCCGCTTCAGCAGGATAAGCTGATTTTATGTCCCTTGTTGCTGTGAATATAATTGATACAATTGATTCAATATCAACATTATTCCTATCAATCATTTCATTTAGTAAAACTTCAGTTTCTTTTATAATTTCATCTTTTCTATCAAAATCTACTGTTGTTGCACCTCTTATTGAGTACATTTATATTCCTCCTAACAATTAACCCCTGCACAATAACCTGTACTAAATGCTATTTGTAAGTTAAATCCACCTGTAAGTGCATCAACATCTAAAAGCTCTCCAACAATATACAATCCTTCAACTATTTTTGATTCCATTGTTGAGGGATCTACTTCTTTAACGTTAACCCCACCTCTTGTTACTATTGCTTCTTCTATTGGTCTAGTTCCAATAACAGTAACTTTAAAATGTTTTAGCAAATAACCAAGTTCCTGTCTTTCTTGTTTAGTAATTGAGTTTACAACCTTATCCTCTGGTATATTACTTAATTTTATAACAACTGGTATAAGTTTTTTAGGTAATAATTCATCCAATGAATTTTTAAATTGCCTATTGATATTTTGTTGAAAATCTTTTAGTATTCTTTTATCTAGTTCATCACTTGTTAGTGCAGGCTTTAAATCAATAAAAATCTCTACTTCATTAGGTAGAATATCTGATACCTTTCTACTTGCTGATAAAATTATTGGTCCTGAAACTCCAAAGTGTGTAAATAACATTTCACCAAAATCTTTATATATTGTTTTTCCTTTATATTTTACATCAATACTTACATTTTTAAGTGATAACCCCATTAAATCTTTTATCCACTCTTCTTTACACACAAGTGGAATTAGCGATGGCCTAATCTCAGTTATTGTATGTCCTAATTTCTTTGCAAAATAATAACCATCTCCCGTTGAACCTGTACCAGGATAAGATTTACCACCTGTAGCTAAAATTACACTATCACACTTTATTACCTTATCATTGTTTATTTCAACACTATAAATTTTATTATCCTTAGCTATAATATCAGTAACCTTTGTATTAAGCAATATATTAACTCCATTTTCCTTTAAATAAGCTTCAAAGCACTTTATTATGTCACTTGATTTATCTGATTCTGGAAAAACCCTATCTCCTCTTTCAACTTTTAACTTAACACCTTTTGCCTCAATCATCTGCATTAAATCATAATTAGTAAAAGTATATAGTGAACTATACATAAATGTTCCATTACCTGGTATGTTTTGTATTATTTCTTCTATATCCTTATTGCTAGTTACATTACAACGTCCTTTTCCAGTTATAAATATTTTTTTACCTAGTTTCTCATTTTTTTCTATTAAATAAACATCATTACCTCTTTCAGCTGCTTTTATTGCTGCCATCATACCTGCAGCTCCTCCACCAACAACTACTACTCTTTTCATTTTTATCTCCTCACCAATAAAACAAAATTTTTATTTAAATTTCTATCAAATATTTCTCTAAAAATATTTTTACAATAACTACGACATAAAATACAATAACATAAAAACACAAAAAAATAAATAAGCCCTAATGGGCCTATTCATGATTAATTTTATTTTTATAACTATAAACATTATTTTCTTCCCAAATTTCTTCAAGAGTATTAAACGTGTCTGCTGTCTTTTCCTTTTCCTTTAATCCAACAGCAACAATTAATGCATTTATTAAACTCAATGGCGCAACCAATGAATCAACAAATGAAACCATGTTACTTTGTGCAATTAAAGTATAATCTGAATATGTTGCAAGAGGTGAAAGTAAGCTATCAGTTATTGTTATAACCTTTGCTCCTCTGCTCTTTGAAAATTTTAACGCATCTACTGTTCTTGTTGAATATCTTGGGAAACCAATACCTATTACTAAGTCATCTTTTCCAACCCTAAGAAGTTTTTCAAAAACATCACTTATACCTGTTGAAACAATTCTTACATTATCTAATATTAAATTAAGATAAAAACCTAGAAATTCTACAAGCGCTTGTGAACTTCTGAAACCTACAATGTAAATTCTTTTGGCTTTTAAAATTTCATCAACAGCTGAATCAAAAGTATCTACATTTATTTTTTCAAGCGTTGCACGTAGATTTTCCATATCAGCTTTTAATACACTTTTTAATGCATTTTCTTCTACAAAATAATCGTTTGAAATCTCAATTCTTTGAACACTTGTTAATTTATTCTTTATTAATTCTTGAAGTGCTTTTTGTAATTTTGGATAACCACTATACCCAAGTTCATTTGCAAATCTAACAACTGTTGATTCACTTACACCTACAGTTGTACCAAGTTTAGCCGCTGTCATAAATGCAGCTTTGTCATAATGCTTTAAAATATATTCCGCTATTAACTTTTGACCCTTACTTAATCTAGGAAATTTTAATTGAATTAATTTCATTAAATCCTGCTTGTTTTCTTGCATATTATCCATCCCTCTTCTATTTGTCATTGTTGTACAAGCATATTTTATCATCTTTTTCACTAAATTGCAATAATATTTGCATTTGAAATTTCATGATGTTAAACCTGCGTCATATTTGTCCTTCATTAAATTTAAATGAATTTATAAAGTTTTCTTCTACATTCTTTATTAAATTAAAATTAGTTAAATCAAAGTGTAGCGGTGTTATCGTAATATATTTTTGAGAATTAAAATATACATCTGTATTTTCCTTTGTATTATTTATTGGTTCCCCCTTTATCTCATAAACAATTTCTTCTCCATTTGCAGTTTTTTCGATGAAACAATTTGAATAAATCCTCGTTCCTAAATTGCAAACCTTAAAACCTTTTATTTTATCGTAGTCTAAATTAGGAACATTTATATTCAAAACCACATCATTTCCAATGCTTAATACATCTACCTTCGATAAAAACTCAACAATAAATTTTGCTGCCACATTATAATTTATTTTTCCATTTCCCCTATCCATAGAAATAGCAATTGAATGAATATTATAAATAGCTGCTTCAATTGCAGCTGAAACAGTACCGGAATATAATACATCTGTTCCTAGATTTAGTCCATCATTTATTCCTGAGATAACTAAATCAATCTTATCTTCCATTAGTTTATTAATAGCAATTTTTACGCAATCAGCTGGAGTTCCATCAACTGAAAAACATTCGCAATTTATATCATTTAATTTTACTTTTTTAACTGTTAATGGCCTATAAATTGTTATTGAATGTCCACAAGCACTTCTTTGTTCTGATGGCGCAACAACCATTATCTCATGTTTACTTTGTAAAACCTTTGCTAGTTCATAAATTCCTTCAGCGTTTATACCATCATCGTTAGTTAATAATATTCTCATTTTATCGCCTCCATAAAATTTTCATATATTTATTATTTTTATTACATAATATAATTAAACATACAAGAAAGGAGCAAAATGATGATCCAAATAGATGATGCAGGAAGTGGTAGCTTAGTTGGTGGAACAGTAATAGGTTTATTAAAAATTGAATCAAATGATTATTTATGGGATGTTATTCCTATTAAATATTTTAAATCTCCTTATTTTGAAAATAAAAGATATGAAGATTATGCCCTTTCGCTTATAAAGAAATATCTTAAACAATTAAATATTACAAAAGATGAACCTATCGAAATTTGTCAAGGATATATCTTTGACAAATCCCGAAGGTTCTTACTTGAAAATGGATATAACATTATTAGTACAAAAATAAATGACCCACTTCAAAATTTAATTGAAGACTCTTTTATTCAATATATTACAGACTTAGGTGTTCCTTACGAATATTTAAAGTATACTAAATATCCATTTCACTTTCATAAGATGCTTCGATGGGTTTTTGCTGATAAAAATAGACGAATTAAATTATGTAAAACAGCTTGGAACAGTTGGCAAAAGTACAAAGACATCGATTTAAAAAACTACTCTGATTACATTGTATCTGGAAATTTTACATGTTTAAAATGTGGAAAGAAAATAGTCACTCCTTCTAAAATAAAGGTTATTGAATTTTACACAAATAAAAAGCAATTTATTTATTTACACGACAATTGTCATTCTTTTCAATAACAACCAAAAATGGTGCGTTATTTCTATTTAAAAAGCTAATTTGCATAACTGAATATTTTTTTGAGTCTAGACTTTTTATTAGATCAAGCACAGCTTCTGCTTCTTTTGCTCCTTCATCATGACCAATATAGGCAGCTACTGTCATAAGTCCACCTGGCATCAATAATTCAAGTGATTTTTCTAATGCTATCAATGTAGTTTCTTTCTTAGTTGTGATTGATTTATCAGCACCAGGTAAATAGCCTAAGTTAAACATAATAACTTTAACTTTATCATGGACATATCTATCAATATTCTCATGACCATCATTTATAACCTCTACATTATTAATATTTTCATCAGCAATCATTTTTTTGAATTTAACTACTGCCTCATCTTGTATATCAAAGGCATAAACTTTTCCGTTAGGCGTTAACCCACTTAGAAAAATTGTGTCATTTCCATTTCCGAGTGTTGCATCTACAACTAAATCACCGTCTGTAACTACACTTTTTATTAAATTGTGTGCCATTGTTGTTGCCTTCAATACTACTTTGTACATTTTATTTCACTCCTTGCAAAAAATGATAATAGAGGGTAAACCCCTCTATTATTTTACACTAATTTTTTGAAGTTGCCACTTCTGATTTAATATCTTCTATAGTTTTTGCAAATTCCTTAGCCTTAGTTAAGAATATACCTAAAAGTAAAGCTGCAACAGCTAGGCCAAGTATATTAGAAATCATTGGTGCCATTTTAAATCCTTCTTTAGCTTGCATTATATAACTTACTGAAACATATGACATAAATGTTGCTGGAACAGTCGCAATCCAATGGTTTTTATTGTACTTTAATAGATATACAGCTGATGCCCAAAGTGTAACCATTGCTAGTGTTTGATTTGCCCAAGCAAAATATCTCCATATTATGTCAAAGTTAATAAATGTTAAACCAATACCTACTGCAAACATTGGTACAGCTAATGCTAATCTCTTTGTTATCTTATCTTGTGGGAACTTAATCATATCAGCAAGCATTAATCTTGCACCTCTAAATGCTGTGTCTCCAGATGTTATAGGACAAGCTACAACACCAAGCATTGCTAAGAAACCACCAAATGGTCCAAGTAAGCTCTTTGTTATTTCTAATACTACACCACTTGGTCCAACCTTACCAAGTACAGCTGCAAGTCCTGGAACACCCTTATAGAATGCCATTCCTGCTGCTGCCCATACAAGCGCAATTATACCTTCTGATATCATTGCACCATAAAATACGCCTCTTCCATACTTTTCATTTTTCATACATCTTGCCATTAATGGTGATTGAGTTGCATGGAACCCTGAAATAGCACCACAAGCAATTGTTATAAACATCATTGGGAATATAGGTAATCCCTTTGGATGCATATTTGCTAAAGTTATTTCTGGTATTTGATATCCCTTAATAACAATTCCTCCACCTACACCAACTGCCATAACAACTAAGGCAATACCAAATAGAGGATATAGATTTCCTATTAAAACATCTATAGGTAGTATTGTTGCTAGGAAATAATATACAAATACTACTACAACCCAGAATGTTAATGTCATGTAAGATGGAGTAATTGCTGCTAAAAGCTTAGCTGGTCCAGTTACAAATACGACTCCTACTAAAACTAATAGTACTATTGAGAACACTCTCATTATATTTTGTATTTTCTTTCCTAAATAGATACCTTGAATTTCTGATAAACTTGCTCCCTTATGTCTTATTGAAATCATACCTGAAAGATAATCATGAACTGCACCTGCAAATATACTACCGAAAACAATCCATAAAAATGCTGCAGGTCCAAACAGTGCACCTTGAATAGCTCCAAATATAGGTCCTAATCCAGCAATATTTAAAAGCTGAATTAAGAATACCTTCCATGTTGGCATTGGAACATAATCAATACCATCTTGTAATGTATACGCTGGAGTTTTAAGATTTTCATTGATTCCAAATTCCTTTTCTACGTACTTTCCGTATACTACATAGCCCAATATTAAAAGTATAATACCAAAGATAAATGAGTACATATTACCCCTCCTTCTTTTGTTTGAAAGTTTGTACAATTTATATTTTTATATTATCACTATTTTGTACAAGCTTCATTCTTTTTGGGGTAAAATGCATATATTAAAACTTAAAATGTTTATAATGAAATCTAAATTGCAATTTTATAAATTATAAAACTCTTTTATTAACTTTCCTTTACTTCTACTTACAGGCACTTCTGATTTATCACTATCTTTCATTATTAATTTATATGTACCATTGAACCACGGATGTATTTCCTTAACTTTGCTTGAATTAACCAAAAAGCTCCTATGTGTTCTTAAAAAATTAGTCATTTCCTCTAGTTCATTTAAAGTAAACTTTGTCTCTAACTTATTGTTATTTGTTTTAACTATTGTCTTATCCTCTTCTATTGAAAAATAAAAAACGTCATCTAAATCTACTAAAATTATTTTTTCGTTTTGTTCACATGGAATTTTTATTTCTCTTTGTTTTAAAACATTTTTAATTGTTTTTTCTATTGTTTTTTCATCAAAGTTAGATGCTCTATTTTGCCTACTTAGTAATCTTTCTTCAATTCTATTAATTGTAATATCAAATCTTTGTTCATCTATTGGTTTTAATACATAATCTAACGCGTTATAATCAAATGCATTTAGTGCATAATCTTCATAAGCAGTAATAAAAATAATCTCAATCTCTTTATTTTTTATTTTTATGATTTTGCATAATTCAACTCCACTTCCACCAGGAATATTTATGTCTAAAAAAGCAACATCAAAATTTGTATCATCTATCTTACTTAGTGCTTCTTGCATATTATTGGCCACATCAACAATTTCAAAGTAACTATACTTACTTAATAAATACTTCAATTCTTCAACTGCAGGTTGTTCGTCTTCAACAATTAAACATCTAATGCTCATTTTTCCGCCTCCGTAATTGGTATTTTGATAATAGTTTTAGCTCCACCTTCTATAGATGAATCCATAATAAATTTAAAATCTTTATTATAATATAAATTTAATCTTTCTTTAATATTGCTTATACCTATTCCTTCCCCCTTATTTAAAAAGTTGTCTTCTACTGAACTTAATCCAACACCTGTATCTTCTATTACAAATAACATATAATTTTCTTCTATGCTAGCCTTTAAAAAAACACTGCCTCCTACCGCTTTAGGGGATATTCCATGTTTAATAGAATTTTCAACGATAGGTTGCAAAATAAAACCTGGTATCCTATTATTAAAAATTCTTTCATCAACTTCACTATAGTAATTAAGCCTTTCTCCAAACCTTGCCTTTTCTATGTTAATATAGGAATTAATTAAATCAAGCTCATCACTAACCTTTACGAAGTCATCATCTCTTTTTAAAGTTGACCTAAAATAATTAGATAAGTTCAATATTAATTCTCTTGCCTTTATTGGATTTGTTCTGCAAAAGGATGCTATTGTATTTAAAGCGTTAAAAAGAAAATGTGGATGTATTTGTGCTTTTAAAGCTTTAAGCTCTGATTTATATGCATTTTGTGCTATTTTATTTAGTCTATTTATCTCAAGTTGCATTGACATAAGTTCTCCTAATTCTTCAAGAAAATCAAAGTAATATTTATTTGTATCATTACAATTTTTAAGTTCTACTCCTAGTACTCCGTTAAATTCATTTTGTTGAGAGTAAAATTTTATAATATAAAAACATTTGTCTTTAAAATTAACAAGTTGACATTTTATATTGTTATCTATATCCTTTAACATTTCCTTTATTTCTGAATCAGAATTTTTTGTTGAATATAAAATACCATTTATATCACAAATAAATACACAGTTAGCCCCCGTCTCTTCTGAAATGATATTTGCTATTTCCCTGGCACTTTCTTTATTTAAACCTGACTTGGTATATAATGATGTTCTCTTTGCAATATTTAAAGCTTTAAAGGCATTAAAGGCAGCCACTCTATTCAATTCCCATTTTACACCATCTATTATATTTATAAATAATGCTACTCCTATTGCGTTAATTAATATCATAGGAAGACCTATCAACTTTTCAAGTTCAACAGCTGCTACATATGGCTTTGCAACTAAAATTACGATTATTACCTGTGCTATTTCAGCTACAACACCTGCTATAAAACTAAGAATCAACGTATTATTATTTTTATAAAGATATTTTTTAAAATATCCTCCAATTAACCCTTCTGCGATTGTTGAATATGCACATGCTACAGCTGTAAACCCTCCTAAAGTGTACCTATGAACTCCTGCAATCAAGCCAACTATCCCACCAATAACAGGACCACCTACAAGTCCTGCTACTATTGCACCAATTGGTCTTATATTTGCAATTGCACCACCTTGAACCTTTATTCCTAAATATGTACCTAAAATAGACAATATAGAAAAAAACATTATTAAAAGCATATAATCGTCTAAATAGAGCTTTCTTGTAAAAAACTTTTTAAACAGAATTGTTTGAGAAAATACATACGCCGCCAAAGCAACTATCGACATTTTTTCAAATAATTGTAGATATAACATATAATCTCCCCCATTAAAGTGATTTTAAATAATTTATCTCGTGTTCATTTAAATATCTCCACTTACCCACTTCTAATTCTCCCAATTTTAGTTCTCCAATTTGTATTCTTTTTAATTTTAATACTTTATGTCCAATAGCTTCACACATTTTTCTAACTTGTCTGTTTTTGCCTTCGTGTATTATAACCTCAATTATGCTAGTTTTACCTTTATTTTTTAAAATTCTAATTTTGGCAGGGGATGTAATGTAGTCTTCTATTTTTAACCCAGTTCTAAATCTATTCATTTCATCTAACGTTGGCACTCCTTGCACCTCTGCAATGTAAATCTTATTAACCTCCTTAGATGGATGCATTAATTTATTAGCTAATTCACCATCATTAGTTAGTAACAACAATCCCGAAGTATCATAATCTAGTCTCCCTACTGGAAAAACTCTTTCGTTTATATTAACTAAATCAATTACAGTTTTTCTATTAAATTGATCCTTTGCTGATGTTATAACTCCAACTGGTTTGTTGAGCATAATATATATTTTATTATTAACTGGTTTAACAATTTTCCCATTTACTTCTACTTTATCTTTTGAAGTATCAATCATTACTATTTCTTTTATAATTTTACCATTAACTTTTACTTGCCCACTTAATACCAATTCTTCTGCCTTCCTTCTTGATGCTATACCACAACTTGCCAAATATTTTTGTATTCTCTCTTGCATTTTAATCCTCCCTTCGATATTAATATTATAATATTTACTAATCCTTAAAACAATGATAATAGAAAATGTGATTTATGAATTATATCATTTTTGTTTGAATATTAATTAAATATAATTTATAATGGTTATGACTTGTTTAAAAGGAGTGAATATTAATGTTTATTAATAGCTTACGTTATACAGATAAAAGTTATAATGAATTTATAGCTTTAGACTGTGAAACAACAGGTTTAAAACCTGATGAACATAAAATTATTGAAATAGCAGCAATAAAATATAAAAATGGTGAAATAGTAGATACTTTTCATACCTTGATTAATCCACAAGTACACATACCATACTATATTACAAAAATAAATGGAATAAGTGACGACATGGTTAAGGACAAGCCAACAATAGAAGAGGTAATGCCTAAATTGATAAAATTTATTGGTAATTTACCTATAGTTGCTCATAATGCTTCATTTGATGCTAAATTTTTAAAATGTGCTTCTTACAAATTATTTGGTAAAGACTCAATAAATAATTACTTTATAGATACATTAAAAATAGCACGAATGATATATCCTCATCTTCCAAATCATAAGCTAGAAACAATAAAAAACTACTTGGGTTTAAATTTAAAAAGCCACAGGGCTTATGATGATACAATTGTTGCAGCCAATATTTATTTAGAATACTGCAATAGATAAGGGGCTGTTGCACTTGATTATTTTTTAAAGTTAACTTGAATTAGGAGATAAAGTAAGAGCCATTGAACAATTAAAGAAGTATATAGATATAAACAGTAGAACCTCTTAGATTTTCGACTTTAAAAAATCTGTAATTCGGCACACGGATGTGCCGAGCCGAGTCGCATCCACGGACGGATGCTGACGAGGGTAAGAATTTTTAAACAAAGAAAATCTTAGAGGTTCTTTGTGAAATATCATAATACTTCGTAATTGTTAATGGCTCTTGTCTTTTCTTTAAATATAAGTGCGACAACCCCATTTAAATTAATTTCTGTTTAAATATATCTTTTATCATCAATGCCTCTACTTTTTTGTTTATTATTTCTTTGTCTGTTGTGTATAAATTGAGTTTTTTCATTCTTTCAAAGTACTCAGAACCTGCAAATGTATATCTTTTCTTTAAACCATCCTTCTTTCTCTTTGTTTCATTTTCATATTTAATAATATCACCAGTACACAACGATACAGGCAGTTCAATTCCATTTAAACCCATTAAACTTCTTACTGCATTATATCCTGCTAGTGTTCCTGTAACTATTGCTTCTGTATGTCCTACAAATAATCCACTCTTTTCTCCACCTACATACAAATTATCTAATCCTATAACCTTCATAGTATCATTCCTAGGTGCCATTGATAAATATCTAATTGAATTTGCTTTTCCTCCTGCATAAGGATCTATAAACCTAACATTTTCAAACCCTTTTAACTTTCTTAATTTTTCTAATGGATAATAGCTAGTCATCAATTTGGCATGGCCAGTATCAAGTAATATAATTTTTTCTGCAAACTCCTTTAGTGCATATTGTTGGCATACCTTCATTTTTAGTTTTTCTGGGTTTATGTCCTCTTGTGGTACATCTGTAATATATACCCCCTTTGTATTTAGTTCATCTCTTATTTCCTTAGAAAGCGAATCTTTATCTAACTTACATGAACCACTCATTGCTCCAAAAACTCCATCATCTCTCATACCAAGTATATCCTCAACCCCTGCTCTTTGGCTAATACTTATTCTTGGACCATAGGCTGGACATCTTAATATACACATCGAACATCCTTTTCCATATCTAATGCAATTTCCCATCGGTCCAGTAGAACCAGTTGTTTCAATAAATACATCACCATCTATCCTAGTACCACTGTCTAAAAACACAGCTTTTATCTTTTTATCTTCAACATCTACATCGACAACACGGGTTTCAAATAGCACTCTTATTCCCATATCTAATATATATCTTCTCACATGAGCCTCAATTATTGTAACATCATACAGATCTGCATGTTTATGACCAGGAAATTCTATACTTTTATGTCTTGTGCATCTATCTATAATATTAAATAAATCATCTGCTCCTAAAGCTATTAACTCTTCAGCAGCAGTATATCTCCCATTATTTCTCATTATTCCTCCGACATTGCCAAGACCTAATAGCATATCCGTTCTTTCTATTAAAAGTACATCTGCACCACATTTTTTTGCTTGAATTGCCGCTGCACATCCTGCCCATCCACCACCAATAACTACAACATTCATCATTTACCATCCTCCACATAATAGTACTCAAGAGGGTTATATTGTTGTTTACATGAACGAATTTCTTTTCCTGATAGCTTAACTATGCAGCTACCACAAATACCTTCTCCACAACACATAATGCTATTATTTACGCTTGCAAAACATATATCAGTCCTTCTAACATGAATGTAATTGATTATTAAACTATTAAATTCATCATCTCCTGCTGCCAAAACAACATCAATATTTTCTTTCTCTAATATGTCTTTAATATATTTTTTAAAATCATCAGTTAATGTTTTGTCCTTATAATTTATAATTGATAGGTTATTCACTTCTGCTCCATATTTTGTATAATAATCTGTACATATATTTTTATCACTTCTACCTTTATCAAGTAAAGCAATTATTTTATTATTATTTAATGTTAGTCTCCTTGTAACCAAAACTCCTGGTGCAGCTGCTACACCTCTGCCTAATATTAATACACTTTTATCCTTTAAGTTTCTTAAAAATCTCTGTCCCTGTATTCCATTCCAATAAGGACCTTTTACCATAATTTTCTCATTACAATCTTTAATATCCTTTGTTTTTATTCCATGAATTTTAATTAATAACTTTATACTTTGTTGTTCATAATTTATATCCATAATTGATATAGGGGTTCCAAAATAATCAGGGAAATTAGGTGATTTTAAAAATACATATGCTCCAATGTTATCAAGTTCTCTTAAAAGCGAATTGGATACCCTAATATCATAAATCAGTAAGTCATCTCTAATTTTTTCAATAGCAATTATATCACATTTTTTATATTGCCTAGTCTTTTTAGCTTTGTTACCATTTTTTAATAGCTCTTCATATATACATGTTCCCTTCCAATAAAGGCAATCACAGAAGACTTTATTCTGAAGTTGGCTACATATAATACACTCTCCTTTTTCCGCCAAATGGCAAGGACAATATTCACTACCTGCATCTATACATTCTACAAACTTATACACTATCTCTCACCCCTTCCTCCATATAATTAGAATATTCTCTATCGAATTCATTTGTTACAAAATCAATCCCAAACAATAAAAATAAGAGTATTATGACCTAACAAAAATGCATATCAAATGTCATAATACTCTTTTTTTAACTTTTTTGTTTTATTTAACTATATTGTAAAATGTATTTTTTATTGTTTCTATTATATTTTTTCTCTCGACAGTTCTATCACTTATTACTGGAAATTTAGCAATTATGTTACCATCATAAAATACTGCATAATTACCCAATATATCGCCTTCTTTAACTGGAGAAAATACTACTGATGGAACAAACACTTCCGTTCTAATATAGGAACTCTCCTCTTCTTTTACTGGTATATAGATATCCATGTCTGTTTTTGCTATAACATATTTACTCCTGCCACCATATACCTTTATAGTTTTTACACTCTCTCCTTTATCAAATAGTTTAATAAATTTGAAATTATACTTCGCAAACTTTACCAGATTCTCTGCATCCTGTCACTTATACACATCTGACGCTGCCGAC
>JAOAFH010000186.1 GCA_026416355.1 Clostridiales bacterium
TTATTTCACCTCCTTATAGAGGTGGCAAGCCACCTTATGCCCATCTTTAACAGTACATAGGGTAGGGTGTTGTTTTCTACATATATCCATAGCCTTTGAACATCTAGGATGGAAATAACAACCCTCTGGCATATTTAATGGATTTGGAACTTGTCCTGGTATTGAATTTAATCTTTCTTTGTCTTGATTTAAAATTGGCTTTGATTCAAGTAATCCTACTGTATAAGGATGCATTGGATTTTTAAATATTTCTAGAACATTGGCTTCCTCTACAACCTTTCCTGCATACATAACAACAACATGGTCAGCCATTTCAGCAACAACACCAAGGTCATGGGTAATTAACATAATTGATGTATTGGTTTTATTTTTTAAATCTCTCATCAAATCAAGTATTTGTGCTTGAATTGTAACATCTAGTGCTGTTGTTGGTTCATCAGCAATAAGTAGCTTTGGATTACAAGCCATAGCCATAGCAATCATGGCTCTCTGTCTCATTCCACCTGATAATTCATGTGGGTATGCATCAACAACTTCTTCAGCTCTTGGAATACCAACAAGCTTTAACATTTCAATTGCTTTTTTCCTTGCTTGTTCTTGATTCATATTTTGATGAATAACAATAGCTTCGATTATTTGATCACCAATTGTAAATACTGGATTTAAAGATGTCATTGGTTCTTGGAAAATAACAGATATTTTATTTCCTCTTATTTTTCTAATATGAGCATCACTGACTTTTGTTAAATCTTCTCCATCAAAAATTATCTCACCCTCTATAATTTTACCAGGAGGATTAGGAATAAGTCTTAGAATTGACATTGCAGTAATACTCTTACCACATCCTGACTCTCCAACTACTCCTAATGTTTCTCCTTCTCTTATGCTTAAACTTACATCATCAACTGCTTTTATAACTCCATCTTCTGTATAAAAGTAAGTTTTTAGATTTTTTATATTTAATAAGTCACCCATCTTTATACCTCCTATCTCTTTAGCTTTGGATCAAGTGCATCTCTTAATCCATCACCAAATAAGTTTATAGCCATAACTGTTAAGAATATGCAAACTCCAGGAGGTATCCATTTCCAATATTCCACAGACATAGCGTAATAATCGGTTGCAACTTGTACCATTTGTCCCCATGATGGGTATGGTGGCGTAACACCAAGACCTAAATAACTAAGTGCTGATTCTGAAAGAATAGCACTACCAATTCCAAGTGTTGCTGAAACAATAATAGATGCAAATGTATTTGGTAGTAAGTGTCTAAATATTTTTCTTCTATCCCTAAGTCCAAGTGCCTCAGCTGCTTGCATAAACTCCTGTTCTCTTAAAGACAATATTTGTCCTCTAACAAGACGAGCAAGACCTGTCCAGCTTAAAATACCAATTATAATCATAACAAAATAAATTCTATATTTAGGGTCAACCTTATAGTCAGAAAGTACTGCTGCAAGCATTAAAAGTAATGGGAAGAATGGGAAACACATAAAGATGTCAACTAATCTCATTATTATTCCGTCAATTAATCCACCATAATATCCTGATATTCCTCCAATAACACTTCCAATTAGAACACTTATTGAAACCGCAACAATACCAACAGTTAAAGAAATTCTGCCACCATACATCAAACGTGTTAGAATATCTCTTCCAACCTCATCAGTTCCTAGTGGATGTTTTAAGCTTGGTGGAGCTGATATGTTATATAAATCTATTTTTTCCATTGTTATTCCAAAAGCATATTTTTGTACAACAGGTCCAAAAATAGCAAGTAAAACCATGAAAAGAAGAGTATATAGGCCTACCATAGCAAGTTTATTTCTCTTTAATCTATGCCAAACAACCTTCCAAGGGCTCATTATGTCTTCCTTTTTAGCACCCTTCACATCAACTTTTTTTGTGTTTTTTTCTAACTCTGCCATTTTATCCACCTCCTATTTAAGCCTTATTCTTGGGTCAACTAATGCATATGTTACGTCTGCAATTAAGTTACCTAGCAATGTTAAAAACGCAAGTAACATATTTACACCCATTAGAAGTGGATAATCTCTATTATTAACTGCTAAAAGCTCTATTGGTCCAATACCTGGCCAGTTAAATATTGCTTCTGTTATCATAGCTCCTGAGAAAAGTCCTGGTAACCACATACCAAATATTGTCACTACAGGTATTAACGCATTTCTAAGTGCATGCTTATAGATTACAACCTTTTCTCTAAGTCCCTTAGCCCTTGCAGTTCTTACATAGTCTTGTCTTATAACTTCTAGCATACTTGAACGAGTATATCTCATAAGCCCTGCAACACTACCTAATGTTAAAACTATTAGAGGTAATGTCATATGATACATTACATCCTTAAATTTAGCAAATCCAACCGCTGTACTTCCTGGAGTCATCATACCTGAAACTGGGAAAATATGAGCATCTACTGCAAACCACTTAATTAAAAGTAGTCCAAAGAAGAATGACGGCATGGATATACCAATCAAGGCAAATACAGTAAAGAAATAATCAAGAAAACTATACTGCCTTGTAGCAGAAATTACCCCTATAGGAATTGCAATCAAAACACTTAGCAAAAATGATGCTAGTGATAGATAAAATGAGTTCCAAATATATGTATTCATAACCTTTCCAACAGGTTGTTTAAAATAAAATGATTCTCCAAAATTTCCTTTTATAGCATTTGTTACCCAGTATTTATATTGAACTATGGCTGGTTCATCTAGATGTAATTGTTTTCTAATTTTTTGCTTTGTTTCATATGACATCTTAGGGTCTACCATACCAGTTAAAGCATCCCCTGGCGCAGCTTGGAAAATCAAAAATATAAGAATAGATACCCCAATTAGAACAGGTATCATCTGTAACAGTCTTCTAGTTATATACTGTCTCATTGTATCCCCCCTAAATTAAGCCCGGCACAAGGCCGGGCAATTTATTACTTAGCAACTTCAACTAATTCAACCTTATGAATATCATATGTCCAATCTGTAAATGGTGAAAGTCTTGCACCTTTAACCTTTGCACTTACAGCATAATTATCCTTTGAATAAGTTAGGAATAGATATGGTAATTCTTCATTAGCTAGTTTTACCCACTTGTGATAGATTTCCTTTCTCTTATTCATATCTGTTTCCTTTAGACCTTCTTTAATAAGCTTTTCTGATTCATCATTTCTCCAACCAACTGAGTTGAATCCACCAAGCTTATCTTGTTCAATTGAGAAAATTCCTGATGGGTCTGGGTCAATTGATAATGACCAAGCCATGTTGTACATTTCAAATTTTTGTTCGTCATATACTTTTTGAGCTAGTGTTCCAAATTCCATTAATTCTGGAATAACTTCAACACCTATTTGTTTCCAGTTTTCTATCAGAATTGGAGTTAATGCTTCAACATATTTACTTCCTGTATATGTCATCCAATGGATTGTAAACTTCTTACCATCTTTATATCTGTAACCGTCTTCTTTCTTAACCCATCCTGCTTCATCTAGAAGCTTATTAGCCTTTTCTACGTTATATTCATATTTATTAACTTCGTCTGTATATGCCCATGAAACCTTTGATACAGGTGCATTACATACTTCTCCTAGTCCTTTGAAGTATGCTTGAACAAAACCTGCTCTGTTTAGACCATATGCAAGCGCTTGTCTAACTTTCTTATCCTTAAATTTTTCATCTCTTAGATTCCATCCAATGTATCCATAGCTGTTTGCTGGATAGCTATAGATGTCAAGGAATTCAGCTTTCTTTACAAGATCTAATTGTTCTGGCTTACTTGCAACTCTATCGATATCAACGCTACCAGTTGTTAACTCTTGAATAACTGTATTAGCGTTTGTTACCTTCATAATAATGTTAGCTATCTTAGGTTCGCCTCTCCAATAATTTTTATTCTTTTCAAATACTATTTCTTGACCTGCTTTATAGTTCTTAAATAGGTATGGACCAGCACCAACTGGTTGTAAGAATTTATCCTTAAGAGGCTTTATGTTTCCTTTTTCAAAATTATAAACATGCTTTGGCATAATACCATAGGCAAAATCATAAATAGCTGGAGCCTTTGGCTCAGATAATGTAAATGAAATTGTATACTTGTCAATAACCTTAATACCAGCAACTTCCTTTACTTTACCTTCTTTGTCTTCATTATATTCCTTATAACCAACTAAGCTTGAAACTGCATCTGTTCTTGGTCCATCATAACTTGGGTCACAAATTGCTGTAAATGTAAATGCAACGTCTTCAGCTGTTAGTTCTTGTCCATCGCTAAACTTAACACCCTTATTTAAAGTAAATGTATATGTTTTACCATCTTCTGAAATCTTCCATTCCTTAGCTATAAGTGGAGTTGGATTACCTTGTTCATCATTTGAGATAAGTCCATCAAACACAAGGCTAACTACCCATGAATCATAAACTGAATCTGAATAAATTGGGTTGAATTTTCCTGATGGTGCTGTTGTACCAACAATCAAAGTATCCTTTCTGTTTTTAGATACTTCTGGTAATTTTGTTGGATCTGTAGCCTTTATAACTTCTGCTACGTCCTTTTTAGATGTGTCTGTTGTTTTTTGACCTCCACCACAGGATGTGAATAGCATCATTGTTGCTAATAATCCTGCTGCGAGGCTTGCTAACTTTTTGTTCATTTGCGCTCCCCCTTTAATTATAATTTATATTTATAACTCCCAATGGGAGTTATGCCCCCTAATATTAATTTTTATGAATTAAATAAAATTGTATGCATTTACTCGGCTAAGTTTTCTTAAATTTAAAACCATGAAATTTGCTTACTTCATTTTTTAAATAAAGTTTTGCATTTTTTGACCCATTTTTGAAGGTTTGGTTTACTCGTTTTTCTTTTTACTGTATTCTACCAACTCCTAGATTAGTTGTCAATATTTTTTATTAAATGAAATTGTTATTTTTTAATCTGTTTTATGACAATTTTTTTGTATGTATATTTATAAAATGTATAAAAGTTTATTAATTTTATGTTATAATAAACAAAAATAATATATATACCTTAATTAGAGGTATTTAAAGGAGGAATAGAAAATGGGTGTAAAACTAGCCATAGTTGGCGCAACTGGTATGGTCGGCAGAAAATTTTTAGAGGTACTAAAAGAAAAAAACTTTCCTATTGATAAATTATATTTATTTGCTTCTTCTAAATCAGCTGGAACAGTTATTAACTACAATGGAAATGACTATGTTGTTGAAGAATTAAAGGAAGATTCTTTTGACCGTGGAATTGATATTGCACTATTTTCAGCTGGAGGTTCCACAAGCGAAAAATTTGCTCCTATTGCAGCAAGCAAGGGATGTGTTGTTGTTGATAATAGTAGTGCTTGGAGAATGGATGAAAACGTCCCACTTGTAGTTCCTGAAGTTAACCCTGAGGATATAAAGTGGCATAAGGGAATTATTGCAAATCCAAACTGTTCAACAATCCAAGCTGTTGTTGCTCTAAAACCACTAGATGATTTATACAAAATTAAAAGAGTTATTTATTCAACATATCAAGCTGTATCTGGTGCAGGCATGGGAGGATATCAAGACTTAGTAAATGGTGTTAAGGGAGAAGCTCCTAAAAAATTCCCTCACCCAATTGCATATAACCTAATTCCTCACATAGATGTTTTTATGGAAAACGGATACACTAAAGAAGAAATGAAGATGATAAATGAAACAAGAAAAATACTTCATAGACCAGACATGAAAATTACTGCAACAACAGTAAGAGTTCCTGTATTCTATGGGCATAGTGAATCTATTAATGTAGAGTTTGAAAAAGAGTTTAATATAGATGATATTAAAAATGTTCTTTCAAATAGCCCTGGAGTTGTTGTTGTAGATGATGTAAAAAACAACAAGTATCCAATGCCAATATTAGCAGAAGGAAAGAACGAGGTATTTGTTGGAAGAATTAGAAGAGATGAAAGCGTAGATAGTGGTATAAATATGTGGGTTGTAGCAGATAACATAAGAAAGGGTGCTGCAACTAATGCTGTACAAATAGCAGAATTATTAATAAAATAATATCTTTAATTGAACTTATTTTTTTTCATGCATATAATAATAATAAGTAGATTTTTATGAAGGGAAGGATTATTATGAGTTTATTTACAGGAAGTGGTGTTGCAATAGTTACACCATTTAATGATGAAGGTGTAGACTTTAAAAAATTAGAAGAACTTATTGAATGGCATATTGCAGAAAAAACTGATGCTATAATTATTTGCGGAACAACTGGTGAAGCTTCTACAATGTCAGAGCAAGAAAGAAAAGAAACAATTAAATTTACTGTTGACGTTGTTAAAGGTAGAATTCCTGTTATAGCAGGAACAGGAAGTAACAACACAAAGGCTGCAGTAGAAATGAGCCGTTGGGCAGAAAGCATTGGTGTTGACGGACTTTTAGTTATTACTCCATACTATAATAAAACAACACAAAGAGGAGCTATCGAGCACTTTAAAGCAATAGCATCAGCTGTTACTAAGCCTATTATTATATACAACGTTCCTTCAAGAACTGGATTTAATATTCTTCCTGAAACATTATGTGAACTATCAAAAATAGATAATATAGTTGCAGTAAAGGAAGCTAGTGGAAATATATCTCAAGTTGCTGAAATAGCACAATTATGTGGAGATAAACTTGATATCTATTCAGGAAATGATGATCAAATTATTCCTATAATGTCCCTTGGTGGAAAGGGAGTTATTTCTGTTGTAGCAAACATTCTTCCAAAGGATACACATGATATGTGTGAAAAATTCTTAAATGGTGACTTTAAAGGGGCACTTGAATTACAACTTAATATGATTCAACTTATTAAAGCCCTATTTATCGAAACAAATCCTATCCCTGTTAAAACTGCAATGAATCTAATGGGTATGAATGTTGGTTTCTTAAGACTTCCTCTTGTTGATATGTCACCAAAGAATGTTGAAATATTAAAGAAAGAAATGAACAATTACGGAATTAAGCTAGCATAGAGGTGGAAAAATGAAAGTATTATTACATGGATGTAATGGTCGTATGGGTCAAACCCTTACAAAAATTATTTCAGAACTAAATGATGTTGATGTTGTTTGTGGTGTTGATAAGGATATTAACAGATGTAACAATCCTTATCCTGTTTATGATAGTCTAGATAAAGTTAAAGAAGATGTTGATGTATTAATTGATTTTTCAAACCATGTTTGTCTTGATTCAATACTTGAATATGGTAAGAAAAATAACGTAGCATTAGTTATATGTACAACAGGTTTTTCACCTGAAGAAAAGCAAAAAATAGTAGAAGCTTCAAAGGAAATACCTGTTTTACACTCTGCTAATATGTCCCTTGGTGTTAATTTAATTTTATCCTTGGTTTCACAAGCAGCAAAAGTTTTATATGAAAACTTCGATATTGAAATCGTTGAAAAACATCACAATCAAAAACTTGATTCACCAAGTGGAACGGCCTTAATGATAGCAGATGCAATTAATAATGCATTAAATAATGTTCTTGAATACAATTACGGAAGACACTCTAAAACTCAAAAACGTCAAAAGGCAGAACTTGGAATTCATGCTGTTCGTGGTGGAAGCATTGTTGGCGAACATGATGTATTGTTTGCTGGTCCATTTGAAAATATTGAAATTAAGCACACTGCGCTATCTAGAGATGTATTTGCATATGGTGCTATAAGAGCTGCTAAATACCTATATGGTAAACCAAAGGGATTCTATACAATGGGTGATGTAATTTCAGAATAAATTATTAAACTATAAAATGCACCATGAATATTGATGAAGTTTCAAATAACTTCTTCAATATGTCATGGTGCTTCTTAACATGTATAAATCTAACTACAATATTAGGAGGAAGATATGGAACATCTTTTAAATAACCAAGTACGTGACATAGAAATATCAGGTATTAGAAAATTTTATAATATGATTTCAAACTATAAAGATGTAATATCCCTAACTATTGGTCAACCAGATTTTAAAACACCTGAACATATTAAAGAAGCAACCAAAATTGCAATAGATAATAACAAGACTGTTTATACCCATAACGCTGGACTTATTGAACTTAGAAGTGCTATATCTAAGTTTGTTAAAACAAATTACTCTTTAGACTATAATCCAAATGATGAAATTATAGTTACATCTGGTGCAAGTGAGGCTATATACATAGCATTAAAAACAATTATAAATCCAGGAGATGAGGTTATTATTCCTGCTCCATGCTATCCTGGATATGAACCAGTTGTTAAATTATGTGGTGGTGTGGTAAAACATGTTAATATTTCAAATACAAATTTTAAATTAACTAAAGAACTACTTGAACAAAATATTACTTATGCAACAAAATGTATAATTATACCTTTTCCATCTAATCCAACAGGTCAATGTATGAAATATGATGAATTAAAATCCATCGTAAATTTCATTAAAGATAAAAATATTTTTATTTTATCAGATGAAATTTATAGTGAGCTTACATTTGATGGTCTTCATCATTCTATTGCTCAATTTGATGAGGTTAAAAATAAAACTATTATAATAAATGGTTTATCTAAATCCCATTCAATGACTGGGTTTAGAATTGGATTTACTTTGGCACCAAGCTATATAACTAAACATATGATTAAGGTTCATCAATACCTTTGTACTTGTGCAACTTCAACTAGCCAATATGCTGCACTTGAGGCTTTAACTAATGGTATAAATGATCCTATTGAAATGAAAGAAGAATATAAGAAAAGAAGAGATTATGTATATGATAGACTTATTAAAATGGGACTAGATACAGTTAAACCAAATGGAGCCTTTTATATATTCCCAAGTATTAAAAAATTTAATTTGTCTTCTTTTGATTTTGCACTTAAATTGCTTGAATCTAAAAAAGTTGCAGTGGTACCTGGAAGTGCATTTTCTGAGCACGGTGAAGGATATATACGAATTTCATATGCTTATTCTATGGATGAGCTTACAGAAGCACTCGATAGGTTAGAGGAATTTATAGCTGAGATAGAAGTATGAAGTTTTCTTTGGTGCTGTTAATTCTAATTGATTTTAAATTAGCCCCATGAGTGAGTTTTTAGGCATTCGTTCATTACGCTAAGTAATCCTAAGCTTTTCTTTGTTTTCAATGTCCTACCCTCGCGATGCCACCTTCCTTGGTGGCCGCTCGGCTCTGTACGTCCTGTACAGAATTACGGACATTTGAAAAGTCGAAAAGCTAAGAATTCCTAAAGCTAATGAAAGATGCCTTTTCAACTCATCTCATGGGGCTAATTATTACTCGCTCTATTATAATCTTGATAACAATTAAAAGAAAATCCAACAGTTTCTATTGTTTATATAAATATGCATCTTTTATTTTTAATAGCTATACTTTTAATAAATTATAATTTGTGTAATTAGCTACATTCATACAATATCCTCTAAATAAAATATATTATTTCAACAAGTATTACAAACTTTTCTAATTCCTATTAAAAATATCACATAAATAGCTGTTTTTATGTCTTATGAATTAACAAAACAAAATTAAACTATCTAGAACTCTATTCCTTTTCTAGCTGGTACCCCATCATTGAAATAATGCTTTATATCCTTCATCTCTGTAACTAAATCCGCTATATCCATTATCTCCTGTGGTACATTTCTTCCTGTTAAAATTATTTCCATTCCATTTGGCTTAGATTTTAAAAACTCTACAACTTCTGATACTTCAAGTAATTTGTTGCCTAATACACCCATCATTTCATCTATAATTAAAACATCGCATTCATTATTTTTAACTACCTGTTTACAGAATTCAAATCCTTTATCTATGTCCTTTTTTAATTCTAATTTTTCTTCATCTGATAATGTCCAGAAAAAACCCCTAGGCCTCTCAAACCTAAATATTTTATAATCTGGTTCTAATTTTTTTAAGCTATGTAACTCTCCTGTATCAGAACCCTTTAAAAATTGAACCATGTAAACCTTTAATCCTCTTCCAACTGCTCTTACTCCTAATCCTACTGCTGCTGTAGTTTTTCCTTTACCATTACCTGTATAAACCTGTATGCATCCTTTTTGTAACATAAGTAAACCCCCTTTTCTATTCTAATTATAGAATACTACTTTCATATAAGTTTGACAAACCTTTTGTACTATTGTATATTATTTGTTAATAGATGATGAGGAGGGAATAAAATGGATATAAAAAAAGAATATGACTTAACAAATCCCTATGAAATAGCAAGATATATAAAAGATGCCAAAAAATCAACTCCAGTTAAAGCCTATGTTAATGGAAATCTTAGCGGAATTGAATCAGATAGCATAGAAATTTATGGTGAAGGTAATTTCTATGTATTATTTGGTGAAAATTCTCTTGTAGAAGAATTTATAAACTCAAACAAAGATAAAATAAAAAAGTTTAGAATTGAATGGGACAGAAGAAATTCAGCTATACCTATGATGGATATAAGATACACAGAAGCAAGAATTGAACCAGGTGCAATTATAAGAGAAGGTGTTACAATTGGCAAAAATGCTGTTGTTATGATGGGAGCTGTATTAAACATAGGGGCTGAAATTGGTGAAGGTGCTATGGTTGATATGAATGCAGTTGTCGGAGCACGTGGTAAGATAGGAAAGAATGTTCACGTTGGCGCAGGCGCTGTAATTGCAGGAGTTTTAGAACCACCAAGCAAAGACCCTGTTGTTATAGAAGATGATGTTTTAATTGGAGCTAATGCAGTTGTTTTAGAAGGTGTTAGAGTTGGAAAAGGTTCTGTTGTGGCAGCTGGTTCAGTAGTAACTCAGGATGTTGAACCAGGGGTTGTTGTAGCAGGTTCTCCAGCTAAA
>JAOAFH010000010.1 GCA_026416355.1 Clostridiales bacterium
TCAAATGGATAATATTTTTCAAAAACCTTTATGTTTTCACTTTTAACTTCCCCTATAGATGTTTCCATAGCCATCCATGTTTCTTTGTTTGCATATATAGGTATATTAAATCTTCTTGATAATATCCCTGCTGCCTTTATATGATCATCGTGCTCATGAGTTATTAGTATTCCCTTTATGTCATTTGGATTTACTCCTATTTCACTTAAACCTTCTTGAATCTTCTTTCCACTAACTCCTGCATCAACTAATAGCTTTGTTCTATCAGTTCCAACATATATGGAATTGCCGCTACTTCCACTATATAATGTACAAAAATCCATAATCTCGCTCCTTTCATAAGTATATTTTATATATTTTCATTGATAATAACAATGGTAATTATTTTTTATGTTATAATAACTAATGAAAAACTACTACGGGGTGATAAAAATGAATATCTATGAAGAAGCTTTAAAGTTCCATGAAGAAAAAAAGGGTAAACTTGAAATCATATCAAGGGTAGAGGTTGAAAGTTCAAAGGACTTGTCTTTAGCATACACACCAGGTGTTGCACAACCTTGCATCGAAATCCACAAAGATCCAAATCTTGCCTACAAATATACAAGAAAATGGAACACTATTGCAGTGGTTTCAGACGGCACAGCTGTTTTAGGTCTTGGTGATATCGGTCCTTTAGCATCACTTCCTGTTATGGAGGGAAAGGCAGTTTTATTTAAAAAGTTTGCAGATGTAGATGCTTTTCCAATTGTTCTAAATACCAAAGATGTAGATGAAATTGTTGACACAATCGTTAAAATTTCACCTTCATTTGGTGGAATTAACTTAGAGGACATTTCTGCTCCTAGATGCTTTGAAATCGAATCAAAACTAAAAGAAAAACTAGATATTCCTGTCTTTCATGATGACCAACATGGAACAGCAATTGTTTGTTTGGCAGCCCTTATAAATTCCCTTAAGATTGTTAATAAAAAACTTGAAGAAATAAAGATTGTAATAAATGGTGCAGGTGCTGCAGGTTCTTCTATTTGTAAGCTACTTCTTTCATATGGTGCTAAAAATATAATAATGTGTGATAGAGTTGGAGCACTTTATAATGGAATTGAAAATGTAGATGATTCTAAAAAAGAACTTGCCAAAATTACAAATCCAAATAACGAAAAGGGAAGTTTAAAGGATGTTATTGTAAATGCAGATGTGTTTATTGGTGTTTCAGCACCAAATGTATTGTCTCAAGAAATGGTTAAAACAATGAACAAAGATGCTATTATATTTGCAATGGCAAACCCAACTCCTGAAATATTCCCAGATGATGCAAAGCTAGCAGGTGCTAGAATTGTTGGTACAGGACGTTCTGATTTCCCAAATCAGATAAATAATGTTTTGGCATTCCCAGGTATATTTAGAGGAGCTCTTGATGCTAGAGCATCAATTATAAATGAAGAAATGAAAATAGCAGCAGCCCTTTCAATTGCAGAATCAGTAACAGATAAAGAACTAACCGAAGACTACATAATACCTAAGGCGTTTGATCTTAATGTTCAAAAAAGGGTTGCAAAATCTGTATATGAAGCAGCAATTAAAAGTAATGTGGCAAAAATATAAAGGCTCAAATTTGAGCCTTTATATTTTTACTCTCTTTATTTTTGCTCCAAGACCTTGAAGCTTATATTCTAGTTTTTCATATCCTCTGTCTATATGAATAATGTTTGTAACCTCTGTTACTCCATCAGCCACAAGCCCTGCAACAACTAGGGCAGCTCCTCCTCTTAAATCTGTAGCAGACACCTCTGCACCAGATAGCTTTTGTACACCTTCAATAACTGCTATTCTTCCCTCTACTTTTATTTTTGCTCCCATTCTTTTTAATTCATCACAATGTTTAAAACGACCTTCCCATATACTTTCGTTTATTATACTAACACCCTCTGCAATTGTACAAAGTGTTGACATTGGTTGTTGAAGGTCTGTTGGGAAACCTGGATATGGCAGTGTTTTTATGTTTATTCCCTTTAATTTTCTATCACAATACACCCTTACAGTATCTTCACCTTCTTCAACATTTACACCCATTTCTAAAAGTTTTGCTGTAATTGACTCAAGGTGTTTTGGAATTACATTTTTTAATACAACATCTCCTTGTGTTGCTGCAGCTGCAACCATATATGTTCCTGCCTCAATTTGATCAGGTATAACACTATAGTTACAAGCTGTTAGCTTATCTACACCATATATCTTTATTACATCTGTTCCTGCACCTTTAACTTTTGCTCCCATGCTGTTTAAGAAGTTTGCAACATCAACAACATGTGGTTCCTTTGCAGCATTTTCAATAGTTGTTACACCCTTTGCCTTTGTTGCCGCAAGCATGATATTTATAGTTGCTCCAACACTAACAACATCTAGATATATGTGAGCTCCTTTAAGACCATCTTGGGTTTCTGCTTTAATTATTCCATGTTCTATGGTTACCTTAGCTCCCATAGCTTCAAATCCCTTAATATGTTGGTCTATTGGTCTTACACCAATTGGGCATCCCCCTGGGAAAGCAACTTCTGCTCGTCCAAATTTAGCTAGAAGTGATCCTAAAAGATAATATGATGCCCTCATCTTTTTAACTGCTTCACTTAATGCTCTATAATCCTTTATTCCATCAACATTAACCTTTACAGCACTATCACTAAGATTTTCTACCTTTGCTCCTAAACTTATTAAAATATCCTCTAAGCATTTTATGTCTTCTATAAATGGTAGATTTTCTATTATAAATTCTCCTTCATCTGCTAAAACTACAGCAGGCATAATAGCAACAGCTGCATTTTTAGCTCCGCCAATAACTACTTCTCCTTTTAGTGGTATTCCACCTTCTATAACCAACTTTTCCATAGACAGCTCCCATCCTTTATATATTCTATATTAAAACATTATTTCCCTATTTTATTACCCATAGTCTCTATTATAACATTTAATCTTAAATTTTTTAATATATTTTTTTGTATTTTTTAATAACAAATTATAACTAACATGTTAATTCATTGTCATAAAAATATTGCAAAAATTCTTTCATTATTATACTATTAAAAATGGGGGGGATTTTATGGATTTTAAACAAATCGAAGCATTTATTAATGTGGCAAAACACAAAAGTTTTTCAAAGGCAGCTGAGGCTATATTTTTATCACAACCAACAATCAGTTCTCATATTTCATCACTTGAAAAGGAATTAAAAGTAATACTTTTTGATAGAAATGGTAAGGATATTAGATTAACTGAAGCAGGTAAAATATTTTATGAATATGCCGTTAACCTATTAAATATTAGAAACACTGCCGTATCTGATTTATCTAAATATGACGATAGCATTTCAGGACAAATTTCAATTGCAGCTAGTACAACTCCATGTAGATATTTACTTCCATATATAATCAAATCATTTCGTGACAAATATAGTGATATTACCTTTGATGTAAAGGAAGGTAGTTCACTAGATGTAATAAATGCACTTCTTAATTTCAATGCTGATTTTGGAATTGTTGGAGAGATCATTGAAGATTGTAAGCTAAATTATACTAAACTTTTTGATGACAGATTAATTTTAATAAGTAATATTGATGGTCTAAACGAAAAATTGACTTTAGATGAAGTTATAAATCTTCCATTTATACAAAGAGAAGATGGTTCTGCCACAAGACACATTTTCGAAAAATTCCTTGAGAAAAACTACATAGACATTAGTTCTGTTTCAAATATAATAACTGCAAATAGCCTAGAATCACTTCTTATTTTCGTTAAAAACGGCTTAGGCGTTGCAGTAGTATCTGAATATGCTTGTAAAGAATATTTAGAATGTGGAATTATTAAAAAACATACTGTAAAAGGTTTTGATATAGTTAGAGGTATATATCTTGTATGCCACAACAAAAAAACATTAACACCGGCAGCAAGAGAAATGATTAACCATATTAAAGCCAACTATATTAATTTTGTTTAATAGATTATTTTTTAACAATTCTTGATTTACCCACTTTAAAGTGTTAAAATATCACTTGTGCGCAAAAAATACGAATGGGTGGGTTGTAATGTTTAAAGATGATGTGAAACAAAAAATAGATGTACTTTCTTCAGAGCTTAATAAACATCTAAGTGATGGTATTAAAAACGAAAATTATTCTAGAGTTTTAAAGCTAAGTCAAGAATTAGATAAACTTATTGTTATATATACAAAATTAACACTATCAACAAAAGGGGCTGTTTAGCAGCCCCTTTTTTAATGACACCCAGAACAAGTAGAGCATCCTCCACTACAACTTCCCTTTCCATAAAACTTTCCTTTATATATTCTCTCAACATTATCACTATTACATTTTGGACAGTTTACCTTTTCATTTGAATTCACAAGCTCAAAAAATTCATGTCCA
>JAOAFH010000037.1 GCA_026416355.1 Clostridiales bacterium
CAAATCTACTTGCCCTTAATGCAGCAATTGAAGCTTCTCGTGCAGGTGAAGCAGGACGTGGTTTTGCAGTAGTTGCAGATGAGGTTAGAAAGCTTGCTGAGGAGTCTAAAAAATCAACAGATGAAATTGTAAATATTATAAGTGTTATTCAAAATGAAACTAATGAGGTAATAAATACTTCAAACAATGTTGGAGAGTTTATAGGCAAACAAACTACTGCTGTCGAAAATACAGTAAAATCTTTTGGAGATATATTAAGTTCGGTTGAAAATATTACCCCACTTATCGATTCAACATATGAAACAGTAAATGGAATGGTTGAGTACAAAGATGAAACTTCTTTGAAGGTGGATATGGTTAATCAGGTTGCAACAGAAAATTTAGCAGTTGTGCAAGAGGTAAGTTCATCATCAGAGGAACTAACTGCATCTTCTGAGGAAGTTGCACAAGCAGCACAAAAGCTAACACAATTAGCAGAGGAACTTAAAGGAATTGTAGATAAGTTTGAGATATAGTAGAGGAAGTCCTGAGGCATGTTAATATGCCATAGGACTTCCTTATATTTTGCAAATTATTGTCCGGGAAATAATTATAAAGTAATTTATTGACGAAAAATAATACTATTCAAATTATATTCAAAAATATGATAGAATATTAATAAATTCTAATAAACGGAGGTAAAAATAATGCATAAATTTGACCCTAAAAATATAGAAAAGTTAGATAACCCAACAAGAAGAAAATATATGCCACCATATAAAACATTAGAGAGATTTGGTTTGCAGCAAAAGGGAGAAGGAGTGTTTTTGGATATTGGGTGTGGAATAGGATATTTTACAATACCTGCTGCTAAAATACTTGAAAAAGGAAAGGCAATAGGAATAGATATTTTAGATGAAATACTTGATGTTGCAAAGCAAAGATCAGAAGGTATAAATAATATTGAATACAAAAGATGTGAAGAATATAGTTTTCCGTTAGAAGATAATATTGCAGATTATGTAATGCTTTCAAATGTACTACATGAAATTGAAGATAAAAGAAGATATGCAAATGAAATAAAAAGGGTTATGAAGAATAATGGGAAGCTTTTTATAATTGAATGGAGAAAAATTGAAACAAACTATGGGCCACCTACTTCACATAGAATTTCTCAAGATGAAGTTAAGGAAGTATTTTTAAGCCAAGGATTTAAGTTTACAAATGAATTAGAGGTTTCAGAACACCATTATGGACTAATTTTTGAGAAATAAACTAAATAAATACATTGAAAAATAATCAGAAAAATAATAATATTAAAATATATCAATCAAACGGGGGAATAAAGAATGAAGTTATATGAAATAAGGGATTTATTAAAGGCAGATGTTTTGTGTAATGAGGAAATGCTTTCAATGGACACAGACTCTGCGTTTGGATGTGACCTAATGAGTGATGTATTAGCATTATCTAAAAAAGAAACAGTTCTTTTAACAGGTCTTACAAACATTCAAACAATAAGAACAGCAGAGATGCTTGATATTAAGTGTATAATTTTTGTGAGAAACAAAAGACCAGATGAAACGATAGTTGAATTTGCAAAAGAAAATGGAATGTGTCTTTTAGCAACAAAGTACACTATGTTTACTTCATGCGGTATTTTATATTCAAGTGGGTTAAAAGGAGTTGATATGGAATAATGGATGAGCTATTAAATGTAAAATATGATGTGGCAAGTGGAGATTTTATTAGAGGGGGAGAGGCCTCAAGCAATATAAAAAAGTTACTTCAACAGCTTGGTGTAAGAAACGATATTATAAAAAGGATATGTGTCGCATGTTATGAAGCGGAAATGAACATAGTAATTCATAGTGTAGGTGGATATATTGAAGCGAAGGTATTTAGCGATAGAATAGAAATAACAGCATTTGATAATGGACCTGGAATTGAAAATATTGACCTAGCACTTCAAGAGGGATATTCTACTGCTTCTAACCTAGCAAGAGAAATGGGATTTGGTGGCGGTATGGGACTTCCAAATATAAAAAGAAGTTGTGATGAATTTTATATTGATTCAAAGGTAGGGGAATACACAAAAATAAAAATAATAGTATATTTAAAATAAGGTGATATTATGAAGGAGTTATTTCATTCAGTTGGGTTAATTTCAGAAAAATGCATTGGTTGTACTAAATGTCTTATGAATTGCCCAGTTGAAGCAATTAGAGTTAAAAATGGTAAAGCAGTTATATATAATGAAAAATGTATTGATTGTGGGGAATGTATAAAGGTATGTCCTTATGGGGCACATGTTTCTATCAAGGATTCTTTAGAAGACATAAAAAAATTTAATATAAAAGTAGCTATTCCATCTGTTACGCTGTATTCACAGCTTGGACAAGACGTAAGTCCACAGATGATAAATGATGCATTATTAAAAATAGGATTTGATGAGGTGTTTGACATTACTTATGCTTGTGATATTGCGTCAGAAGTATTAAAAAAGGATATAGAAAAGGTGGATAAACCAGCAATTTCTACATTGTGCCCTGTTGTGATAAGACTCATTGAAACACAATATCCAACACTTATAAGCCATATGGTAAAAATGATAACACCAATTGAGATATCAGCCCTTATGATAAGAGAAAAGTATGAGAAACTAGGTTACCATAACGATGAAGTTGGTTTATTTTTCTTAAGTCCTTGCCCAAGCTGGGCTACAAAGGTAAATTCAATAAGTAGAAATGACAACATAAGAATTGATGGTGTTATTTCCATAGATGAAGTTTATCCAAAGTTGTTAAAAAACATTAATAAAAATATAGATATAGAAAATAAACCTAGTATATCATCAACAGGTCTTATGTGGGCATATTCAGAAGGGCAAAGTAGAGCAATAGGAATAGATGATTATATAGCCGTTGATGGCATTAAAAACGTTATAAAGGTATTAAATGATGTTGAAAACGAAAGATTAAGCAATGTTAAATTTATAGAGGCTTATGCATGTCCAAGTGGATGTGTTGGAGGGCTTTTATTAGTAGAAAACCCATTTAATGCAGAAAGAATTACAAAGAAATTAATAGATAAAATAGATTTTAGCTATCAAATAGATGATCATGTTGTTTTAGAATCAAAATTCATAGGAAATAACAGAAAGAGAGAAGTATCTCAAAAACTAGCAGAGGATTTTGAAAGTGCAGTTAAAAAGATAAAAATGATGAACAATATCATAAATATGTTGCCTGGAACCGATTGTGGATTATGTGGCTCACCTTCATGTAAGGCATTTGCAGAGGATGTTGTGAAGGGGCTTGCTAATTTAGAAGACTGTAAGTTTATAAATGGAGGTTTAAAAAATGAAGGTTAGGGAAATAGTTGACTCACTAAGGTTAAAAGTTTTAGCAGGAGAAACTGGACTTGATAAGGAGGTAAATGGGGTATATACATGCGACCTTTTAAGCTGGGTTATGTCCCATGGAAAACAGGGAAATGCATGGATTACAGTGCAAATACATCCAAATGTTATTGCTGTGGCCTCATTGCTTGAGTTTTCATGTGTAATAGTTCCTGAGGATATCGATGTTGAGGAGATAACATTAAATAAAGCAAATGATGAAGCAATACCAGTTTTACAATCAAGTTTAAATGCCTATGAACTTTGTGTTGAGTTAAATAAACTAGGGGCATAACTATGAAAATTTATTATGATTTCCATATCCACAGTGCCCTATCTCCATGTTCAGATGATGACATGACTCCTAATAATATTGTTAATATGTCTAAAATTAAGGAGCTTGATGTTATTGCTATAACTGACCATAATAGTTGTAAAAACATTGAGGCATGCATGAAGGTAGGGCAAGAAATAGGGCTTTTAGTAATACCAGGAATGGAGCTTCAAACAAAGGAAGAAGTTCATAGTGTATGTCTTTTTAAAGACTTAGAAAAAGCATTGGATTTCCAAGAGGTTGTATATAAAAAGTTACCGAAGTTAAAAAATAAGCCTTCTTTATTTGGTAATCAAATAATATATAATGAAAACGATGAAGAAATAGATAGAGAGGAGATAATGCTTTTATCTTCTTGTGATATCACACTTGATGAGGCATATAAAAAAGTAAAAGAATTAGGTGGAGTAGTTATTCCTTCTCATGTAGATAAAGAAGCATATAGTATAATATCAAACTTAGGTTTTATTCCAGACTACCTAGACATAAAGGCTGTTGAGTATGTAAACTATGATAAAATTAATAAATATATAAAGCTAGGTATGATAAAACCAGATTTAAAGCTAATAAAAAGTTCTGATGCTCATAATTTAGCATCTATATCTGAAAGAGAAAACTATCTAGAAGTAGAAGAGCTAAGTATAGAGTGTATATTAGAGCTGTTTAAGTAGGAAAAAGACTTGTATTCGGCAATATTTGCCGAATACAAGTCTTTTTATTAAGCAGAGAGTAATTTTTGCTTATAGTTGTTAAGTATTTTGAGTATAATAAAATTCACATCATTTATCATTTTTTCCTTTGTTAATACAAAATAATAGTTGTTTAGTTCATAGTATTTTGAATACTTTGCTTCAGCTTGTATGTTATTTTTGATTGGTTTATGGTGTTTATCAATAACAATATAATTCATTAAAATATTAATTTTTTCGATTGTTGATTTACAACCATATTCTTCTACGTTTTTATTTGTCCATTCATGGATTATTTGACTAATTTCATTTTCAATATTTTGGATTTCTGATCTAAAGAAAAAATATTTGTCGTTATAGAAGTTTTCAATTATTTTAGCATTTTTGTAAAAATCATTGGAATCATTTATAAATTTCAAAGAGAAAATGTTGAAGTTGGAATGTAGATATTTTTCAATATTTATTTCTTGAAATACTAAATTAGATAGAGTATCTAATTCATCAATAGTTGTACTATTAGTTAAAAAATTAACACCAATGGCTCTTTCCATTTAAACCCCTCCCATGTAATAAAAAGTACAATACAATATATATATATTCAAAACCTACAAAAAAGTTAATAAAAATTAAAAATAAATATCTGAAAACTCTATAGAAATTCGTTCAACATTGTTAAAGTTTGTCATCATATCAATATTATCAAAGGCATCTTTATCTAGATTGCTTGGCAACAAAATAATAAATTCACTTCCTTTTCCTTCTTCACTGTTTACCATTATCTCCCCACCATGCATTTCAACAAATGATTTAACAATGCTAAGACCAAGTCCACTTCCTTCACGCTCGCGAGTTAAAGATTTGTTCACTTGGCTAAATCTTTCAAAAATAATGTCTAATTTATCTTGAGGAATTCCAATACCTGTGTCTTTGATTGTTATGGCGACATATTCATTTTTATCATATATATTAACAAAAATTTTACCACCTTCAGGTGTAAATTTGATAGAATTTGATAAAAGGTTAAGTATAATTCTTTCCATTTTATCTTTATCACATTTTATAATTTTTTCTTCTATTTCAGTGTCAAATATTATATCTATATGTTTAAATCTAGTATAATCGGCAACAGATGAAACAATATCCTCAACAAGACTTATAATATTACATTCACTTAATATCAAATTCATATATCCAGCACTAACTTTAGTGATGTCAATTAGGTTATTAACAAGTCTTAAAAGCCTAAAACAGTTTTGTTTTATGGACTTGTTATATTTATTTATCATTCCTTTTTCATCATGAACAAAATTGTTTTTTAAATAAAATTCCATAAGTTGAATGGACCCTAATATTATATTAAGTGGTGTTCTAAATTCATGTGATATATTTGCAAAGAATTCAGAACGAATATTTTCATATTCCTCAAGTTCTCTAATTTTTAATTGGCTTTCTGCTAGTTTTTTGGAATCAGTAATATCTTTTGCAAAAATAAATATTCTTTCAAGAAGTCCGTTACTTAGTATAGGTATAATGTTAAAATCTAAATAATATTCTTCGTTATATATATTAATTAATTTTGTTTCGAATTTTAAAGGCTTTCCTTTGTTAATAATTTCAATAGATTTATCATTTGTAATTATATTATAAATATCAAAAAAATCATAAATTGTATATTTATCTAGATTTTCTTTTGTTATTTTGGTTAGATTCAAGAATGTTGGGTTAGCTTCAAATATATAACCAGAATATAAATCAGCCTCAAGAAGTATTTCCGGACTTAAGTCAAAAAATGATTTATATTTTTGTTGACTTTCTAGAGTTTTAAACTCCATTTGTTTACGTTCAGTTATATTTCGTGCAACTGCAATTGTTTCATTATTATTTAAATAAACTATTCTTGCTTCAAAATATTGATTACCATTTCCAAAAGGAAGAGCATATTCTATCTGTTTAGTTTTTTTAGTATCAAGCACATATTCAATAGCTTCTTTATATAAAAGGCCTACTTCAATAGGAAGCAAATCTGTAACTTTATTGCCTATTATATTGCTTGGTTTAACGTATAGGTCATCTGGGT
>JAOAFH010000117.1 GCA_026416355.1 Clostridiales bacterium
ATTGGACATTAAAAAAGCCTCCTTTGTGTTTAGTTTCTACTCAAAACTATTAAAACACAAAGGGGCTTATTTTTTAAGTTTTAATTATTTCCAATGGTGATTGTCAACAAGTAGTTTTTACTTTGATGCAACACTAGAACCTCTACCCCCTCATTTTTAATCACTATAAAATATATTGTTTAATTGCAAAAATAATGCCACCCAAAGTTTAACTTGGGTGGCTTAAATAGATTCTAATCTAAAGTCTTTTTAAACTTGTGCATTGTTATAAAAACTATTACCATTGTTAACGCAAACAAAGAAAACATATTTTTATAAAGCAATTCAATTCCAACACCTTTAACTATTATTCCCCTCAATATCTCAAGAAAATATGTTATAGGAAATATATTACCTATATAATATATTATTTTTGGCATTGCCTCCCTTGGGAAAATAAACCCAGATAGCAATATGCTTGGAAGAAGTATCGCAAAGGATGCCTGCATTGCCTGTAGTTGAGTTTTTGCTACTGTTGAAATTAACATTCCCATAGCTAGTGCACAGATTAAAAATATAAGCCCAAATAACATAAGTAGTGCAATACTTCCCTTTACAGCTACATCAAAAACTAAATAGCCTAATAGAAGAACAAAAACAAAATCCAAAAATCCTATCGCCACATATGGAATTAATTTTCCTATTATAAGTTCTAGTGACGTAACAGGAGTCATTATTAGTTGTTCTATTGTTCCCCTCTCTCTTTCTCTTACCATTGAAAATGCAGTTAATATAACTGTTATGTTTTGAAGAATTAACCCAATTATTCCTGGAACATTAAATAATGAGCTTTTAAGCATAGGATTATATAAAACTCTAGCCCTAGAGTCAATGGTTCCTGATGATAACTTCTGCCCCATTTTATTCAGGCTTACTTCCTTTATTTTAATAGAATAGTTATTTGCAATCATTACCGAATATGCTGTTGCTGTTCTAGCAATTGTTGGGTCTGAACCATCCACAAGTATTTGAATTTCTGTTGTTTCTCCCCTTCTTATATCTCTTGCAAAATTATGTGGAATAACTAACCCAACCTTTGCTTCACCAGAACCAATATATTTATCAACATCATTATATGAGTCAGCTATTTTTTCTATCTTGAAGTAATTAGAATTAGAGAATTTATTAATAAAGTTTCTGCTCTCAACTGTTTTATCTTTATCACAAATTACAAGCTTAACATTTTTAACATCACTTGTAACGGCAAATCCAAATAATATAAGCATCATTATAGGCATTAATATAGCTATTGCTAAACTTGCCTTATCTCTTTTTATGTGAATTAGCTCCTTTTTAGTTACAGTAAACATTCTTTTAATATTCAACCTTCTCATCCCCATTTCTTGACGCTTTAATTTCTCTAAAAGATGCTACCACATCCTTATTAGAAAGCTCCTTAACATACTTTATAAATATATCCTCAAGATTGTCTATACCATGCTTTTTATATAATCCTTCTGGGGTATCTATTGTAATAAGCTTACTATTGTATATAAAGCCTATAATATCACATATTGATGCTTCATCCATGTAATGTGTTGTAACTAATGCTGTAATACCCTCTTTAACAAGTTCGTTAACAAGCTTCCAAAACTCCCTTCTAGACACAGGATCTACCCCTGCTGTTGGTTCATCTAAAACAAGAAGTTTTGGTCTGTGGATTAATGAACAACCTAAAGCTAGCCTTTGTTTCCAACCACCAGATAAAGTTCCCGCTAGAGCCTTCTCCTTTCCCTCTAACCCTGCCATTTCGATTAACTCTTTTTTTCTTTCATTTAGTTCATCTTTATTTAAAAGATATATACTCCCATAAAAATCTAAGTTTTCTTCAACAGTTAAATCTTCATATAAACTAAACCTTTGTGACATATAGCCTATATTTTGTTTTATCTTTTCTGATTCCTTTTTTATGTCATATCCTAAAACTGTACCTGTCCCTGATGTTGGCGTTAAAACTCCACATATCATTCTAATTGTTGTTGATTTACCTGATCCATTTGGACCTAAAAAACCAAATATCTTTCCCTTGGGTATATCAAATGATATATTATCAACAGCAGTAAAATCTCCAAATTTTTTAGTTAAGTTTCTTATTGAAATTGCGTGCTCCATATTTTCACCCTCATTCTAAATAAACATCCATTAACATACCTGGTTTTACTAAATCTAAATTATCTAGCACCTTTATCTTTACCTTAAAAACTAACTTTGTTCTGTCTTCCTTAGTTACAATATTCATAGGTGTAAACTCTGCCTCACTTGATATATAAGTAACTTTTCCATTAATATTTTTATCCTTAATAAAATCACTTTTTAATTTAACAGCTTGACCTAATTTTATTTTTGGTAAATCTTTTTCAGCAACATAAACTGTTACATACATATTGCTTGTATCTAATATTGTTGCAATAGGACTACCTACATTAACAAACTCACCTTTTTTAAAATTAACTGTTTCAACAACACCATCTATAGGAGCTTTAATTATATTTTTATCGCCATTTAACTTTGTTAGCTCTGCCGATTTTTCTGCTTGATTTAAATTTAATTTAGCTGATAATTTAGTGTTGTCTGTGGCTCCATTAACCAATAAATTTAGTTTTTCTTTAGCAGCCTTAAGCTGAGCTTTAAATGCATTTAGCTGTGCATTTGCGTATTCTACCTGTTCTTTGGCATTTTCATAGCTATATAATCCTGTATCATATTGATTTTTGCTTAAATCTAGTTCATTTTGAGTAATCAAATTCTTTTCAAACATCACTTTACTATTATCATAGTTTTTCTTTTTAACATCTAAATTTAATTTTGCTAATTCTAGGTTGTTTTGAGCCTGTTTTAACAGAGCCTCTCCTTGGCTTACCTGAGACTCACATTGGCTTACAATAGCCTTTTGTGCATTTATTTCTTCAGCTCTGTTTCCCTTTTGAACTTTATTTAGCTCATTTTGGGCATTTTCTTTTGCAATGTTAGCAATATCTAATTTTATTTTACTTTCGGCATCATTCAAGCCAGCTACTATGTCCCCTATCTTTACACGTTGTCCTTCTTCAACATTTATGCTTACTATCTTTCCTTGAGTTTCTGCAACAACATTTATAGTTTCTGCTTCAATAGTTCCATAGTATATATTTTTATTTGTTTCACTAGCCAAAGTGTATTTATATCCAAAGTAACTTAATATACCAATCATAATTGCTATTGGAATAAACTTTTTAGCTTTCATATTTGTTCCCCCTTATTCTTTACTCCATTTAAAAATATATCAACAATACTTTCAATTTCTTTTTCATCCTCATTAAGTGAGAAAAACTCAGGAAATACTGAGGATAATACAATGTATCCCATAAGCAAGCTCATCATAGTTCTTGATATTAATCTAGTATTATAATCATTAAAGTCTCCATTTTGTTTATGAGAATCAACATAACTATCAAGTAATTGTAGAACTTGTGGAACTACCTGTTCTTTAATTGGTTCTAACAATTCATCATGATAAATAGCTTCTACCAAAACAGTTTTAATAAGTGGCATATTCTTTTTTATTAAAGATAATCTGTCTAAAAAAAGTTCTTTTAATATTTCTTCAGTTGCATTTTCTTTATCTTTTTTTAATATATCCTCAGCTGATTTCATAATAAGTGGTCTCAAAAATTTTATTGATAGGGGTATCAAAAGCCCAGAAAGCAGGTCTTTTTTAGTTTTAAAATACTTAAAAATAGTACCTTCTGCCACTTCTGCTTCCTTTGCAATTTCACTTGTTCTACTTCCCTCAAATCCCTTCTCTGAAAAAACTTTAATAGCAGCCTCAAGAATTTTTAGCTTTTTTTCGGCTATTTGTTCTTCATTACTTCCTTCTATTAACTCATTTAAGTCCTTTTCTTTCATATTTACACCTCCGTAAGTGAGTGTTCACTCACTCATATAATACTCCTATTTCAAACTAAATTCAAGCAATAAAATTACCACCCAAAATTTAACTTGGGTGGCTTAAAGTTATTTTTTCATTGCATCATAAAATTTTTTAAGATTATCTGGTAAAACATATTCCTCTTCTACAATACTATCATTATTTGCACCATAAACTTCCTTAAGTATTGCTTCAATTATCATTGCCTTAGGTGGAGAATCGTATTCCTTGCCTTGATAAACCCAAACACGACAATCTACATCTTCTCCACACAAGTCACCGCAACACTTGCATGAATTTTCCTTTATATCCATTTGAATATCACGACCATTTACACGAATTGTTGGAGAACTTTTAAATCTATGCTTTATAGCTAATTCTTCGTTTATTACATTAACTTTATTTACAACAACATCCACACCTGTAGCCTTTAAAACATTTGATACTTCCTTTATCGCATCTTCTAGGTTCTGATCTGCCCCTTGACATCTGTCACACATTGTTAAATCAAGATATAGAAAATCAATCACTATTTTTCTTTTATTATAATTGTTTTCTACTCCACTGCAACATCCACTGCCACATGAACAACATCCTGTTTGCTTTGATTTCACACTAAGACCTCCTTAAGTTTTATTTGTTATATGCATTCATAAATAAAAAGCAAATGTTTTCAAAAATATATTTGTTAAACAAAATCATCTCAAAATATATTATACTATTAAGAAGGTATTTTATATATAATTTTTATAAATATTTAATTATATAATTATATTTCTATTTTAAGATATGAATGGAGGAATTCTCGTGATTTATTTTTTAAAAGGACTTATACTTGGACTTTCTGTTGCAGCACCTGTAGGTCCAATTGGACTTTTGTGTATACAAAGAACACTTAATAAAGGCAGAAAATCTGGCTTTTTTTCTGGACTTGGAGCTGCAACAGCCGATGCCACCTATGGATTAATTGCTGCATTTGGGTTAACAGTTATATCAAACCTTTTGCTTAAAAATCAAACATTAATACGCCTTATTGGTGGAATGTTTTTGATTTATCTTGGTGGTAAAACATTTTTATCAACGCCGGCAAATGAGGCTGCAAAATCAGAGGAGGGTAAAAGCATATTAGATGACTATTTGTCTACTCTTTTTCTAACAGTCACAAACCCTATGACCATTTTATCCTTTTTAGCTATATTTGCAGGCTTAGGATTAAGCAAAACAAATTCACGTCTTTTATCTGCAACAATGGTTTTAGGTGTGTTTTTAGGTTCGGCCCTTTGGTGGTTAATTTTAAGCGGAAGTGTTAATTTACTTAAACATAAAATAAGTAATAAAGCACTTAAATATATCAACATGGTATCTGGTGGTATAATAATTGTCTTTGGAGTAATAGCTATTTGGAATGTAATATAAAAAAGAGCCATTAATGTTTTTAAAGTATGTTAATAGAGCTTTATAACT
>JAOAFH010000122.1 GCA_026416355.1 Clostridiales bacterium
GCTCTTTCACCATATCCAAGCCAGCATATTCTTGATGGTAGTCCTTGGAATGCTACCCTTTCTCTAGCCATCTTAATCCATCTTGCTAGATGCTTGTTTTCTGGGAATAGCTCAAGTACAAGTTCATCTGTTCTATAAATATCCTCTGGATCTCCTGAAAGTGCTGCCCATCTAAATGGTCCCTTTCCTTCGCAGAATAAAGGCCTAATGTATGCAGGAACGAATCCTGGGAAGTTAAATGCATCCTTTACACCTTCATCATATGCCATTTGTCTAATGTTGTTACCATAATCAAATGTAATAGCTCCCCTTCTTTGCATTTCAAGCATAGCTTCAACATGGCGAGCCATACTCTTTTTAGAAAGCTTTATATATTCCTTTGGATTTGTTTTTCTAAGCTCAAGTGCAGCCTCATATGTCATGTTGCCTGGAACATAACCATTTAGTGGGTCATGTGCTGATGTTTGGTCTGTTAATACATCTGGAACAAATCCCTTTTTGATTAGCTCTGGTAGAATGTCTGATGCATTTCCTAAAACACCAATTGAAATAGCCTCTCCCTTTTCCTTTGCCTCAATTGCTCTATTTAGAGCTTCATTTAAATCTTCATAGTATACATCTAGATATCTAGTCTTTATTCTCTTTTCTATTCTATCTCTATCAACTTCTATACATAAAGCTACACCTTCGTTCATTGTAACTGCAAGTGGTTGAGCTCCACCCATTCCCCCAAGTCCTGCAGTTAATGTAATTGTTCCCTTTAGGCTTCCTCCAAAGTGCTTTTCTGCAACAGCAGCTAGAGTTTCATAGGTTCCTTGTAAAATTCCTTGAGTTCCTATGTAGATCCATGAACCTGCTGTCATTTGGCCATACATAGTTAGTCCCTTTTGCTCAAGCTCCCAGAAATATTCCCAATTTGCCCAATGTGGAACAAGCATTGAATTTGAAATTAAAACTCTTGGAGCCCATTTGTGGCTCTTAAATATTCCAACAGGCTTTCCTGATTGAACAAGTAATGTTTCATCCTCTTCTAGATTTTTAAGTGAATTTACAATAGCATCAAAGCTTTCCCAGTTTCTAGCTGCCTTTCCTCTTCCACCATAAACTATTAAATCCTCTGGCCTTTCAGCAACCTCTGGATCTAGATTGTTCATAAGCATTCTTAAAACAGCTTCTTGTTGCCATCCCTTACAATTTAGAGTATTACCCCTTGGTGCTCTAATTTCTCTCATAAAATAAGCCCCCTTTACATTAATTCTCCAATTTTTTCTTCTACTTTATTAACAAGCTCTGTTAAAAGAGCCGCTGCCCTATTGATATCAACATACATAACCCTGTCATCATTTAGCATTGGTACATGCTCCCTTAAAAGATTAAAGCCAACACTAGTTCCTTTACCAAGTTCATATTTACCCCTTAAATCGATCGCTTGACAAGCCGCCAAATATTCTATGCCAAGCACCTTTTTTGCATTATATATTATACTTCTTGCCTTCCTTGCTGCAATTGTTCCCATGCTGACATGGTCCTCTTGGTTTGCCGATGATGGAATAGAATCAACAGATGCTGGATGTGCCAAAACTTTGTTTTCAGACACAAGTGCTGCTGCTGAATACTGTGCTATCATAAAGCCAGAATTTAAACCTCCCTTTTTAGTTAAAAATGCTGGAAGGTCATTTAATTGATAGTTAACAAGTCTTTCTATTCTTCTCTCTGATATATTTGCAAGCTCTGAAATAGCAATACCTAAAAAATCCATTGCAAGTGCCATTGGTTGTCCGTGGAAATTACCCCCTGAAATAACCCTATCTTCGTCTGCGAAAATAAGAGGATTGTCAGTTGCTGAATTGATTTCTATTTCAACAACCCTTTTAACGTACTCGATTGCATCTTTGCTAGCACCATGAACCTGTGGAATACATCTTAAAGTATATGCATCCTGTACCCTAAGCTCCCCTTGCTTAGTTGTAAGTTTGCTATCCTCTAGTATTCTTAAAAGGTTTTGTGCTGATTTTAGCTGACCAACCTGTGGACGAACATTGTGTACCTTGTAGTAATATGCATCAGTAATTCCCCTAAGTGCTTCAATTGTGTGGGATGCAACTATATCTGCAGCCTTTGATAAATTTATAGCATCATATAGCGCAAGTGTTCCAACAGCTGTCATTACTTGAGTTCCATTAATTAATGCTAAGCCTTCTTTTTCAACAAGCTCAACCTCTTTTATACCCGCCTTTAAAAGAGCATCCTTTCCACTTAGTTTCTCACCGTTAAAATAGGCTTCCCCTTCACCAATCATAACAAGAACCATGTGGGAAAGCGGTGCTAGATCCCCACTTGCACCAAGGGAGCCCTTTTCATAAATAACTGGATGAACACCTTTATTTAGCATCTCAATTAAAGTCTCAAGTGTCTCAAGCCTAACCCCTGAATATCCCTTAGATAATGCATTGGCACGAAGAAGCATAATAGCACGCACAACTTCCTCTGGAAACTCATCACCAACACCACAGGCGTGGGACACAATTAAGTTTCTTTGAAGCTTTTTTGCCTCTTCCTTTGAAATAACTACATCTGAAAACTTGCCAAAACCTGTTGTAATGCCATATACAACCTTTCCCTCTGCAACATATCTGTCAACAACCTCACGAGCCATTTTAACCCTTTTCTTAGCCTCATCTGCTAACTCTACCCTATAGCCTTCTCTAGCTACCTTAACCACATCCTCAATGGTTAGATGTTCCCCATCGATGATTATTTTATGCAAACCCATCACCGCCTTTTTAATTTTCGTAATTTTCTAAATATATTATATCATTAAACTAGTTATAAAATTTTCTGAATATTTTTAACACGGTAAAGTGGCACCCAGGTGAATTGGAAGTATGGGTATTCTTTCCACTATTCCATTTTCACCTGGGTGGCACTCACAAGTTTAGTTATAGATGATTTTGATAAAGTCAGATATTCAGCAATATCTGAATGCCTATGCTTTTCGTTAACTGCACCCAAAATAAACTTTTTCTTTAATTCTAATATTTCTTTATTTCTACTGCCACTTTTCATTTCAAGTAAAATTTCAGTTGATATATTTAAGCTTTCTCTTATTTCTTCTAATGTCTTTTGTACAGTTCTTTTAAATTCTATAAATTCCCCATAAGAACATAATTTTTGTTCCTCAATTCCAAGTAATGAAGTCACTAACTCTTTATCTTCTTCTATACTATTAATTTTCCCAGCTGCACAACACAATTTTACATATGAGTTAATAGCTGCACTTTTATCACTACCATTAATTATTGATAAAATAAAATTTGTATTTATAAATCTATTTATTCCATTTTTATAAAAACAGTGACTACTCCAAATATAATTATTAACATCTTCACATATGTTTGCTCTAACTGGATTTCTATGAATATATCTTAAAGTAGCTAATAGTTGTCGTTCATCTTCTATTAATCTACAATGATATCTCTTTTCTAGTGCATGTCCTGTTCTATCAAGAAAAGTATTTAAGAATTTAGCTACTACATTATTTAAATTAAACATAATAGTACTTATCGAATCTTTATGTGTCTTAATTAAAATATGGTAATGATTGTCCATAATAACATACCCTAAAACTTCATAATCAAATTTTTTATTATATTCCTTTAATTGTTTAATTATAAATCTTTTAGCTAAATTACTTGATAGAATATGTTCCTTGTTATTACATCTAGTTGTAACATGAAATACAGCTCCATCATAACTAATTCTTGGTTCTCTCATAGATTACCTCCTTAGTTTAAAATAAATAATAACATTAAAATTATTAACTAATTTTTAAGTTTTAAACATAATAGTGCCACCCAGGTGAAAATAGAATACTGGATTTAGTTTCCACACTTCCAATTCACCTGGGTGGCACTAGACTTTAGCTATTTATTTTATTATAATACTTAAGTAGAATTTTTTATGGAGGGATGTTATGGGTTTATTAAAGAGAACAATCGGCTTTGTTGCATTTCAAATAATATTTTGTCCTTTACTTGCTATTTATTTGGTTTTCTATGGACCTTTTACAAACATAAAAGAAACTTTTGTTACATCAGCAATGACAACTCTTCGACATCAATATTTGGCCAAGCTATTTCTATCAGATGAAGAGATTAATGATATTCTTGAAAAAAATAGAGCAGGTATTGTAACTGAGGAACAAAATGAAGGTGAAGTTATTATTTCTAGAAAAGATAATAATATTGAATTAATTTCATTTGAAACAAGTAAATTTAGAGGAAACCTTTTAATTGTAGATAATCCAAATAGGGTTTCTGTTGGAACAACTGATGGTTTAGGAGATAAAGGTATGACCTTAAGCCAAATAACAAAAAAATATAATGCTATTGCTGGTATTAATGCAGGAGGCTTTGCTGATAAGAACTTTACAGGAACAGGAGGGCATCCAACAGGAATAGTTATTGAAAACGGTAAAATTGTTTATAAGGATGATGTAGACAAGTTTAGTATAGTGGGTTTTGATGAAAATGATGTTTTAATTGTAGGTTCATATACTCTAAAACAAATTAAAAACAAAAAAATAAGAGATGCAGTTTCATTTGGCCCTCCACTTATTGTAAATGGTAAACCTATGATAAAAAAAGGTGATGGTGGCTGGGGAATTGCTCCAAGAACAGCTATTGGTCAAAGACAAGATGGAGCAGTTTTACTATTAACAATTGATGGTAGACAAAAAGATAGTATAGGAGCGACTTTAAAAGAAGTACAAGACATTCTATTAAAATATGGTGCATATAATGCATCAAATTTAGATGGTGGTTCATCTACAACAATGTACTACCAAGGTAAGGTGGTTAACAAACCATCTGATATATTAGGGGAAAGATCTATCCCTACTGCGTTTATAGTGAAATAACGGCTAGAACTTAAAGAAGACCCAAAAGCATATAATAATTTGCTAATTGAAAATAAACTTTATACTTTGTTTTACTAAAAATGATTTTTTAAATAAGCACCTAATTTATATTTTAAGTGAGGTGGTAGTATGAAAAGGCTATTAAAAAAGTTAATTATATATTCATTAATCGGCGCTATTTTGACTATTGCACCTTTATATTATTTAAATAATATATTGTTTGCACAAGTTACAG
>JAOAFH010000148.1 GCA_026416355.1 Clostridiales bacterium
GTATAACTTGAATACTGTAATATTCATCTTGAAGAATTACTTCAGCAGTATCTTTATCTATCTTTATGTCTTTGTATTTTAGTACCAAGTCTCTTGTACCATCGTTAAAAAGAACCTTTAGGCATGTTTCTTTAAACCTAAGCTTACCATGGTATGAAAACTCCTCTTTTGCAACATCATAAATAGAATCATTGGAGGAGACCTCCTTTATCTCCTCCAATTCAAAATCCTCAAGGGGGATGTGTTCGCCAAAATAAACATGTCTTAGAAATTCGTCTTCTATTTTAAATACATATTGGCTATTTTTAGTATATAAACCTATATAATCATTTATCCTTTTAACTGCCATTTATTTCACCTCAATAATCTTACTATCATATGGCATAAGCTTTATTCCAAATATATCATGTTCTTCATCTGTATGATTCATAATAAATAGATATTTTTTATCATTTAGATATCTTGAATAAACTTCTACACCCATAGGTGTTGTGTAATGTTCAATATCTTTATCTATTATTATTTCTTTTGCAATTTCACATAAAATTTCATTATCTAGTGATGAACCTATATAATATACTTTACCTTGACCAAACTCATTTATTGTTACGCATGCCTTTTCATTGTAGAACTTATCATTGTATTTATAGATTGCTTCTGCACCATTTATATTTATCATTTCCCTCATTACTTTACATTTAGTTGTTCCAAACTTCCCATCTGCAAATGCAAATTGTCCTTCTTGAAGTGATTCAATTTCCTCAACTTCAATTCCTGTAAGGTGAGTTAAATTACAAGGCATAACCTTTCCTAAATATAAATTGTTGTTTCTATCCTTTATAGCAGTTCTATAAGTAAATAAAACTGTTCCACCTTTTTTTGCAAAATCCTCAAGTCTAGCTTTAAGCTCTTCATCAACAATCATCATTACAGGTAAAACTACAACTTTATAACTGCTAAAATCATCCTTTACATCTAAAACATCAATATGAACATTGTGTTTATAGAATGATGTATATAGATTTAGCATTTCTTCTTTAAAATTAAATGCTGTGCTTTGTTGTTGTATTTTCCATGCCCAAATGTTATCGTAGTCATATAAAAATGCAACTTCTGATTTTATTTCACTTTGAAGTAGTTCTTTATGTTTTTTAACATCACTAAAGAACTCTTTAACTTCTCTGTACTTTCTTCCTTCTCTGTTGTCTTGATCTATAATTCCAAGGCAAAACTCCTCTGTACCAAATGTTGCTGTTCTATATCTAAAGAAAAGTATTGACTGTGCACCATGGGCTACTGCTTGGTATGCCCACATCTTAGCTTGGTTAGGTCTTGGTAAGTATCCTATTATTGTATGACCTTGTGCTCCCATTAGCTCTTCTACAATCCAAAAGTTCTGCCTCTTTAGTCCTCTTATAAAATCTAAATCCATTGCAATATTGGCAGGTGTTATAGGCTCTTTTAGCCCTCCCCAAACTGGGTAATTATCATATGATGCCACATCCATCATCTTTCCCATTTTGTTGTGGTCAAAGTTTTTATCAAAATATCCACCTGCTATATTTGTTGTTATAACAGCACTTTCACCTAGAATTTCTCTTAATATATCAACCTGCATTTTAGCATAATCGTTTATTGACTTTGACATAAATCTCTTAAAGTCAAGCTGCATTGAAGGGTTGTGATGTGTAATTGTTTTAAGTGGTAGTGGCACTTCATCAAAACTATTATATGTTTGGCTCCAAAATACAGTTCCCCATGTCTTGTTTAGCATATCAATTGAACTATATTTTTCACTTAAAAATTTTCTAAAGCCACTTTTACAAGTATCACAGAAACATACATCACTTCCCTCATGACCAAACTCATTATCTATTTGCCAAGCTATTATAGTATCTTCGTTTTTATAATGTTCTGCTAACTTAGTTACTATTTTTCTTGTATATTCTTTATATATTTCATTGTTATAGCAATACATTCTTCTTCCACCAAAGCTTCTTGGCATTAGGTTCTCATCCCTTTGAAGAATTTCAGGATATTTATTTATAAGCCAAGCTGGTGGTGTTGCTGTTGGTGTTCCAAATATAACTTTAATGCCTTTTTTCTTTAGTTTATCTATAACCATATCAAAGAATGAGAAGTCATATTGTCCTTCTTCTCTCTCCATTATATGCCAAGCAAATTCTCCAATTCTAACAACTTCAACTCCCATATCTATCATTCTGTCTAAATCTGCATCCATCATTTCAATTGGCCAATGTTCTGGATAGTAGTCTACTCCAAAGAAACTTTTCATCGCTTAAATCCTCCTTAAATTATCCTTTAACTGCTCCACCTAATACTCCCTTTATAAATTGCTTTTGGAATATTAAAAATACTACCATTATAGGTAAAGTTGCTATTGTTGTTCCAAGCATTATTTCGCCATAATCTATTCTTGACATACCATTTAGTGTAGATAGTGCTATAGGTAAAGTATACATAGTCTTAGTTCTTAATACAATAAGAGGCCACATAAAGTTATTCCATTGATTCATGAACATATAAATAGCTAGTGCTCCTAATGCAGGTCTCATTGTGGGCAATACTATTTTAAAGAATATAGCAAACTCTCCATAGCCATCAATTCTAGCCGCTTCTATTATTGAATCCGGGAAGGATATCATGTTTTGTCTCATTAAGAATATCCCAAATGCATTCGCCAATGTTGGTACTAAAACAGCTAGATATGAGTTTATCCATCCTAATTTATTCATCATATCAAATAAAGGTATTAATAAAACTTGGTTAGGAATCATGATTGTTGCAAGAACAAGCCCAAAGAACAATTTCTTGCCTTTAAAATTATATTTTGCAAATGCATAACCAGCCATAGATGAAAGCAATACAGTTAATATTGTGTAAATAACAGCAATAAAAAGTGAATTTAAAAATACTCTTCCAATTCCTACGTCTGCATTTAGTTTATTAAAGTTATTAATTAAGTTTTTACCAAATCCTAATTTTGGAGGTAGACTTAATATTTCTCCTGAAGTATGTGTTGAAGAAGTAAACATCAAATAAAATGGGAAAAATGATATTAATACACCTATTATCAATATTGTATAAACTAAAATCCTTGTTCCTAAGCCTGATTCATTAGGTTTTTTCTTCATTATTCGTCACCTCCAGCAACTTTAAATTGAATTAATGAAAGAATAGCAATTATAACAACTAAAACATAACTCATTGCTGCTGCATATCCAAACTTCATAAATCTAAAGCCTGTATTATATAGATAATGTGCCACAGTTATTGTTGCATTATCAGGTCCACCCTTTGTTAATATAAATGACTCATCAAATAATTGTAGTGTTCCTATTGTTGAAGTTATTGCACAGAAAAGAATTATCGGTTTCATAAGTGGTAAAGTTATTTTGAAGAATCTCTGAATTGCATTTGCTCCATCAATGTCACATGCCTCATATATATCTTCTGAAATACCTTGAAGTCCTGCAAGAAGTATAACTGTCTCTTATACACATCTCCG
>JAOAFH010000013.1 GCA_026416355.1 Clostridiales bacterium
CCTAGAATGTCTATATAAGAAAACAGAGCACATAACAGTCTACCTAGCACCAACATAGATAGTTTATTACCCAACTACAATCTTTCGACTGCAATAGAGCAGTTCGCCACCTAAGCTGATGGTTCGTTCGACTATAATAGATATCTACCCAGCTATACATAACCTCTCGGCTATATATAACCGAAAATCGTTTAGGCCTCAAACGAAATCCCAATACCCACCATAGTCTTAGCTCGACCTTTTAGGATAGATTGGAATCATATTATAATCATATTATGAATATACGACTATAATATAACTTTTCTCAACCCTAAAAAATCTTCCCGCTGACTATATATAAGCCTTGAAAGACCTATATATAATCGTTGGCCGACCCATATGCACCCCTGCCAAAGAGCACATATGAATCTTGGCTCAACTGTTATATACCCTTCACTATTATTAATGCCCCAAAATAAATTTAAATATACATGTAATTATAAAAAAAATAAAAATGCAAATAATAAAAAAAGAAAATAATGCTTGCTTTTTTTACAGATTACACATAATATTAATATATTGAACAAATAAAAAGGTGGTATAATATGACAACATTAAAATTTAATGAATTAAACTTATCAAAGGAACTATTAAAGGCTATAGCAGATTTAGGCTATGAAGAGGCAACACCTATTCAAAGCCAAGCAATCCCTGTAGTTTTAGAAGGACACGATGTAATAGGTCAAGCACAAACAGGAACTGGAAAGACAGCAGCCTTTTCTATACCTGTACTTGAAAAAATAGATTCATCTAAAAAAGTAATTCAAGCACTGATACTATGCCCAACTAGAGAATTAGCAATTCAAGTTAGTGAAGAAATAAAAAAGCTATCAGCATATAAAAAGGGAATAAATGCACTTCCTATATATGGTGGTCAATCAATAGAAAGACAACTTCAATCCCTTAAAAAGGGTGTTAATATTGTAATTGGTACACCTGGTAGAGTAATTGACCATATTAACAGAGGAACAATAAAGCTAGAAAATTTAAAGATGATAGTGTTAGATGAAGCAGATGAAATGCTTAATATGGGATTTATTGAAGACATTGAATTTATACTACAAAAATCTCCAGAGACAAGGCAGACTTTGTTATTCTCAGCTACAATGCCAAAACCAATCCTTGAGCTTACTAAAAAGTATCAAAAGAATCCTAAGATAGTTAAGGTAGTTCAAAAGGAACTAACAGTTCCACTAATTGAGCAAACATATTTTGAAGTTCGTGAAGCAGATAAAATAGAAGTTTTATCAAGACTTTTAGATTTACATAATCCAAAGCTATCTTTAGTATTTTGTAACACTAAAAAGAAGGTTGATGATGTATCTTTAAGCCTTCAAGCAAGAGGATATCTAGCAGATGGTCTACATGGTGACCTAAAGCAGCTTCAAAGAGATAAGGTAATGCAAAAGTTTAGAAATGGTCTTATTGAGATACTTGTTGCAACTGATGTTGCTGCAAGGGGAATAGATGTTGAAAATGTAGAAATGGTTTTCAACTACGATGTTCCACAGGACATTGAAAACTACGTCCATAGAATTGGAAGAACAGGAAGAGCAGGGCGTGAAGGAAAGGCATTTACATTTATATCTGGTAGAGAAATTTATAAGCTAAAGGATATACAAAGATATACTAAAACAAAAATAAAGTTAGGCAAAATTCCTACAATAAATGATGTTGAAGAAAGAAAGATTTCACTTTTAATAGACAATATCAAAGAAGTAATAAATGAAGGTGGACTTGAAAAATATACAGATATAGTAGAGAGAATTGTAGGGGATGAATATACTTCATTAGATATCGCATCAGCTCTTTTAAAAATGACAATGAAGCTAGATACAAGAGATGAAGAAGAAGTTCAAGAAATTGAAAATGAACAAGAAATGACTAGATTATTTATTAATGTTGGTAAAAATCAAAGGATTTCTCCAAGAGATATTGTTGGAGCTATTGCAGATAAAGTTAGAATACCAGGAGATTTAATAGGAAGCATAGACATATTTGATAAATTTTCATTTGTTGAAGTTCCAAGGGAATACGCTAAGGAAGTTATGAAGATAATGAATGAAAATACTATAAAAGGTAAAAAAGTTAATATTGAGATAGCCAAGAAAAAATAATTAATAATATACTTGCATAAAATGCTGAATTGTGTTATAGTTATAAAGTACCCAAAAGACAGTTCAACATTCTAACTAAAAGTAGTCGGATTGTTGTTCGTAGTCTTAGGAAAATGGTTATTTTTAGGAGGAATGTTGAAATGGCAGACAAGAACTTAACATGTATGGATTGTGGAAAGGAATTCGTTTTCACAGAAGGAGAACAACAATTCTACGCTGAAAAGGGATTCGAAAACGAACCAAAGAGATGTCCAGAATGTAGAAAAGCTAGAAAGCAACAAAAGAGAAACTTCAATAGATAAGAAGTTTAAAGCAGCGATAAGCTGCTTTTATTTTTGTCTTTTAATATTGACAAATAATATTTATATGATAAAATGTTATTAAAGAAAATAATTATCGATAGATAATGATTTTAAAATATCCCCCAACACCATAAAGATCCTCCCAAAAATAGGCTGCAAAGCAGCCTATTTTTATTATTTAATGCTATTTATTTTCTTCCTTAAGCTAGGTTCAATTGTTCCTGTATCAATATTTTTTATATTATATTCAGGATGTTTAAAATTACATGGTCTTCCTTCACAATAGGATTCAGTCATTTTATCTACTGTTGGAGCCATGTCTGTTGCATTAGGATTAATTGAAGTTGTATTTATAGTTGGATACATATCTGTTGCATTTGGATCAAATATATTTTTTTTGTTTTTGTTCATAAAAACACCTCCATTATTAGTATCAAAGAAGGAATATAAAAAAATACGTAGAAATATATAGTATATACATTTTAAAAGATTGTAATATTAATAAATATATAAAATTTTTTGAAATAGTATGGTATAATTAAAGTGGTGAATGCAATAAAAAACAATAGATAATGTATTTATGTTACACTGAAAGATTAGGAGGAGTTTATTTGAGGGATTTTTTTATTTTATTATCCTTCTTCTTAAGCATAATGCTTTTTTTAATGCACAAACGTTATATTAAATCGAAGCAAAAGTTTCAAAGAGAGGTAGACTTAAATTCATTATTAATTGAAATATCAAAGGAATTTACTGCTTATAAGGATAAATATAAGCTTCTTAAAAAAATACTTATTGATACTTTAAAGATAATTAACGAGGGTGAGGCAGGAAGTATTCTTTTATACAATAAAGAAAAAGATTATATGGAATTTGTTGCAGCTATAGGTTATGACATTGATGAGCTGAAAAAAATAAAATTAAAGAAAGAGGAACTATTTCTTTATAAGTTAAATAAATTACAAGCGCCAGATATAATTAGGAATCCAAGAATATTTGATAAAGAGTATATAGATAATGAAAAATTTGAAATGCTTGAAGAGATGAATGCATTAGATTTAATGGCTACATTAAGTGTACCTATTTATATAGATGGAGAGTTTTATGGAATTATTAATATAGATAACAAGAATGATTACAATGCATTTAGTAATAAAGATATAGAGCTAATTGATTTTATTGTTAAGCATCTAGAGATATCAATAAAGAATGCTATTTTACTTGATGAATTAAATTATGCTCTTAGGGTGGATAAGCTTACAGATGTTTATAACAGAAGATATTTTGAAGAAATATTAGAAAAAGAGATTAAGAAGGCGCAAAGATATAACAGTAAATTTAGTTTGATTTTTATTGATTTAGATGATTTTAAAGTTATAAATGACACACAAGGACATAAAATGGGTGATTGTGTTTTAAGATATTTTGCAAACGTACTCAAAGCGAATTTAAGGGACACAGATGTAATAGCAAGATTAGGTGGGGATGAATTTGTTTTGATTTTACACAATGCAGATGAAAATCAAGCACATGGGAAGATGGGATATATTAAAAACTATTTAATAGAAAATCCTTTAAATGATATAGTGATAGATTTTAGCTATGGCATATGTGAATACGAAGATGGAATTACAATAGATGAAATATTAACACTAGCAGATAACAGGATGTATGAGGATAAAAAATTTAGAAAAATAAATGTTTTTTGAGTTAAAAGTGCTTAAAGTATAAAAAATTTAAATATATTATAAATAATAATTTGTGATTTGAAAATAAAGGCCATGACACAAGTAGATATTGTTCATGGCTTATTTTTATATATTTAAAAAATTTCTAATTTAGATTAATTATGTTGCAACAAAAGTTTTATTTAAATCGTCTAATGGGGGAAGGGAGGAAAAGTTGTGGCCACAATTAACAAAGATAAACTAATAGAAGAGCTAATAGAAAGATTTGGTGATGATATACTTAGAATTTGCTATTTATATACCAAAGATTATTCTCAGGCAGAGGATTTATTTCAAGAGGTTTTTATAAAGGTATATAAAAATATTGATAGTTTTAATAATCAATGTGAAGTATCAACATGGGTTACTAGAATTGCAATAAACACATGCAAAGATTATTTAAAAAGTGCATGGATAAAAAGAAATATACTTTTTTGGAGTGTAGAAGAAGGAGAAAAAAACACTAATACAGAAAATGAGGTACTTAATGATATAGAGAAGGACTACATATTAAGTTCCGTTTTAAATTTGCCCTCAAAATATAGGGAAGTTATTTATTTTTATTACTACAAGGACTTAAAAACAAAGGAGATAGCAGCAGTTTTAAAGCTAAAGGAATCGGTTGTAAGAAGCAGGCTAATGAGGGCAAGAGAGATACTTAAAAAGGAACTTAAGGAGGGATTAGCCTATGAAGAATGATTTTAGATTAAGATTTAGAAAGTTTGACAATATAAGGGCTAGTAATGAGCTAAAGATAAAAACATTAAGTAGAATAAAAAATGAAAGTAAAGGAGTGAGGGTTATGAAAGGTAAGTGGGCAGCTTCTATTGCAACGCTAATTATTTCGGTATTTGCATTGACATATGTGTATTCAACTTGGGGAGTTAATAATAAAAACATGGTTACAAACGATAAATATGAATTGGTAGCAGTAAATAGCAAACGAGAGCTAATCTCTATGCTAAACAAAAAATATAGGGAACAAAATGGAGGGTTTAGATTATTTGGAGCATTAGAAGGTACAAAAAAAGAGGCGGCTGCTGATACCGCACAAAATCACTCAAATACAAATGTTCAGGTAGAGGGCATAGATGAATCGGATATAGTTAAAACAGATGGCAAATATTTATATGTAATTAATAGAGTGAAAAATGAGTTTAATATTTTAACAGCTGATAAAACACCTAAAAATGTATATAAATTAAGTGGAAAGGATTTGTTAAATCAAAAGGATGCAAAGGATTTTAAGGACTATAAAAGAGAAATTTATTTAAATGAAATGTTTTTATATGAAATGGGGGACAAAAAATATTATATTCTTTTATCAACTGTAAATAGATATAAAGATAATCAAGCAATTCCTGAAGGGCCAACATTAAGAGAAAAGATTAGCATCATGCCAATCTACTATGGAGAACAAACTACACTTGTAAGTATTTTTGAATTTAATAACGAACATCCCAAAATTATAAAACAGTATGAAATATCAGGAAATGTTTTATCAAGTAGATTAAAGGAAGGAAAAATTTATTTAGTAAGTACAAAGGGATTTGAGTATCATATATTAAAGGAAAATGAAAATGCAATACCTTACTATATTGACTATGGCAATGATGTAGTAAAAAAAGAAGTTGATATAAATAATATAAAATATAATAAAAATGATGTACAGCCAATTTATACAATAATAACATCAATTGATATAGATAAATTGCAACTAGAAAATCAGGTTGTGCTAGGCTATTTTGAAAATATGTATATGTCTCATGATAGTCTGTATTTAACAAAGCTAAAGAGTAGTTATGAAGAAAATAAAAAATCATCTAATGTAGCAACAGATGTGGCTCCAATTTTCTACTATGATAAGACAGTTGTTTATAAATTTGAGCTTGGGGAAAAGATAGTTTATAAGAAATATGCAACAGTAGATGGAATGATTATAAATCAATTTTCTATGGATGAATATGATGGATATTTTAGGATAGCAACAACTGAAAATAAATACAAAGATAATAAAAACATTACTTCAAGTAGTGTTTATATACTTGATAAAAATATGAATCTTGTAGGAAATATAAAGGATATTGCAAAAGATGAAAGAATATATTCAACTAGATTTGTTAAAGACAAATTATATATGGTTACTTTTAAACAAGTAGACCCACTATTTGTTATAGATTTAAAAAATCCAAGAGAACCTAAAATTTTAGGATTATTGAAAATTCCAGGTTATAGCACCTACCTTCATCCTTATGATGAAAATAATATAATAGGATTTGGAATGGATACAGGAGAGATGGAGGGAAGAGTTGTAAATAAGGGAATGAAGGTTGCTTTATTTGATGTATCTGATGTTAATAAGCCAAAACAAAAGGCTTCAATAGAAATAGGTGGAAAGGGAACATTTTCAGAGTCTCTTTATAATCATAAGGCATTGGTAGAATATAAGAAATATAATTTATACGCATTTGAAATAAATGAAACTAAATATGATGACTCATATATGTTAGAGTTTTCAGGACTTTGTTTAATGGAAGTTAAAGATGGCAAAATATCAATTAAAGCAAAAGTAACGCATGATGGTCTTTCAACTTCACAAGAATTTAAATACTATGGCGGATATAGAGGATTATTTGTAGATGATTTGATGTTTGTAATATCAACTGAAGGAATAAGTGTTATTGATTTAGATACAATGAAGGAAGTGTATAAGGGAAGGATATAAGGCTGTCGCACTATCCCTTTAACATAAGAGCCATTAACAATTATGAAATATATGATATTTTGATAAGAACCTCTAAGATTTTACGTTTAACTGCACTATAATTAACATTAACTAAGCCCCATGGTGGATTTACTTTAGCATCAGTTCATTACGCTAAGTAATTCTATGCTTTTCAAAATCCACTCATGGGGCTTTTAATAATGTGCGACAGCCCTTTTTGATGGTATTTTATTCACATTTTATTAATAATTCTGTCAACTTGTCTCCTTCTAAGTAAAATAAAATTATTTAAAAAGAGGACGGGAGGAGATAAAATGAATAAAAAATTAAAAGTCTTATTGAGTGTTGTGGTAGCAATTATACTTTTAGGAGCAGGATACTTTATCTACTCAAAATACTTTAAAAAACAAACTGTAACATCAACTGAAAGATACATACCACAAATAGCATCTAAAAAGGATATATTAGTAACTATTAAAACAACAGGATTAGTTTTTGCAGGGACATCAAAGGATGTGGTTGCTAAAAACAGTGGAGAAGTAAAAAATCTTAATGTAAAAGTAAAGGATGTTGTAAAAAGTGGTCAAACTTTAATGACGGTATATAACGATCAAATAGATTCACAAATATCAAGTGCAGAAATAAATTTAGAAAAGCTGGAATTGCAGCTAAGCAGCGCAAAAAATGAAGATGAAATAAAGATGATTAACCTGCAAATAAAAGATGCCAAAAATAACTTAACTAAACTTAAGCAACAAAAAAGTGACATGACATTAAAAGCTCCAATTGCAGGGGTTGTAACAGCAGTTGATGTAAGTAGTGGAGATAATATTCAATCTGGGAAAACAGTTGTTACAATAGTAGATCCAAAATCATTAAAAATTAAAGCATCTATTGATGAATTAGATATATCAAAGGTTAATATTGGACAAAAGGTTAATATAAAAATAAATGCCCTTGAGGATAAAACATTTGAAGGAAAAATAGAAGAAATTTCTGATGTGGGAACAACACAAAACAATGTTACCACTTATGATGTAATAATTACAATTAACAATCCAGAGGGTATAAAGCTTGGTATGACTGCTAGTGTAGAAATAGAAGCACAAAGTAAAAAGGATGCCCTTGTAATACCAATTGAAGCCTTAACTGAAACAAATGGTAAGAAATATGTTTTAGTAGCAAATGAAATGAATAATACACAAACAGCACAAGCAAATAGTGAAAAAACAAATACACAAAATAAAAGTTCACGAGTACAATTTGCACAAATGCAGGGAAATGGAAGACTAGTAGAAGTTAAAACTGGACTTAGAAATGACAGCTATGTAGAAATTGTAGAAGGATTAAAAGAGGGAGATAGGGTCTTAGTAAAGGTTTCAACAAGTTCAACAACCAACACCTTAAGGAATAATACAATGAGAATGCCAGGTATGGAAGGACCAAGTGGCAACTTTAATAAAAACCCACAAAGATAGGGGTGATTAAATGAATAAGGTAATTATAATGAAGAGTGTTTCTAAAGTATATGCAACAGGTAAAAATACTTATAGGGCATTAAATGGTGTTAATCTAGAGATTGATACAGGAGAGTTTGTGGCAATAGTAGGTCCTTCAGGTGCAGGAAAATCCACTATAATGAATATTATTGGTTGTTTAGATACATTATCTGAGGGTGAATATTATTTGGATGGTACAAGTATAGGAAATATGAATGATAATCAATTGGCAGATATAAGAAACAGAAAAATAGGATTTATTTTTCAAAACTACAATCTTATAAACAAATTAAATATTCTAGAAAATGTTGAACTTCCACTGATATACATGGGGGTATCTCCTAAGGAAGCAAGGGAGAGAGCAATCGAAGCACTTAAAAAATTAGGCCTTGAAGGGCACCTAAAACATAAACCAACAGAGCTCTCGGGAGGACAAATGCAGAGGGTAGCAATTGCGAGGGCAATAGTTACAAAACCAGAAATTATTTTAGCAGATGAACCAACAGGAGCACTTGATACTAAAACAGGTGAAGAGGTATTAAATATTTTAAAGCAGCTCAATAAAGAAGGAAATACAATTATACTAATTACACATGACATGAATATAGCTAAAAATGCTAAAAGGATTGTAACAGTAAGGGATGGAGAAATTGTATCGGATTCTAAATTTGAAAAGTATGAGGAGGTGGGAGTGTGCGAAGCTTAACATTAATTAAAATGTCATTTTCATCTATTGCCTCCAATAAGCTTAGAACTTTTCTTACCATGCTAGGTATAATAATAGGAATTTCATCGGTAATAACACTTGTTGCATTAGGTGAAGGAACAAAAAAACAAGTTCAAGAACAAATAGAAAGCCTTGGAACAAATTTGATAACAGTAAATATAACTTCAAGAAGAACAGCAGGTTTAAGTGATGAAGATATAGAGCTTATAAAAACTAAGCCTGGTATAAAAAATGTCGCTCCTCTTTTAAATCAAAGTGGTATAATAGTTAAAAATGGTTCAAAAACATATACAACAAGTATTGAAGCATCAACACCTGAATACTTTGGAATAAGGAAATTAGAGGTTGAAAATGGTAGAATATTAGACAATAGCGATATAGAAGGAAGAGGAAATGTTGCAATAATTGGTCAGGATATTGTAAAAGAATTATATTCTCTTCAAAATCCAATAGGGCAAAAGGTTACCATACAAGGTGTTGATTTTACAATAATAGGAGTTCTGAAATCCCAAGGAAGTTCGGTTGGTGGTTCGGGAGACGATAGAATAATAATTCCAATCTCAACAGCTAAAAGGTTATTTAAAACCGATGAAGTAAGAAGTATATATATAGAAGGTAGTTCAAAGGATGATACGCAGCTTGCAAGGGGATATTTAGAACTTTATTTTAATAGAAGATTTAAGGGAGATACTAGTCAATATAGAGTTTTTGACCAAACAAGTCTTCTTGAAACTGCAACTAAAACAACAGAATCCATGACTTTAATGCTTATGGGGATTGCAGCAATATCACTTTTAGTTGGTGGTATCGGAATAATGAATATAATGCTTGTGGCAGTTGTTGAGAGAACAAGGGAAATAGGCATAAGAAAGGCATTAGGTGCCAAGAGAAAAAATATTATGGCACAGTTTTTAATAGAGTCTGCAACTGTGAGCTTGATGGGTGGAAAATTAGGAGTTGCATTTGGATATTTACTTGCAAACTCTTTAAAAACTGTTTTGAGTATGTCAGTATATATTTCATTAAACGTAGTAGTATTTGCACTATTGTTTTCGATATTTGTAGGAGTATTCTTTGGAATATACCCAGCAAGCAGAGCCTCAAAACTAAACCCAATTGATGCACTACGTTATGAATAAAAAGAGGTGAGAATGTGAAGGAAACTATATTAGTTGTAGATGACGAAGAAAGAATAAGAAATTTAATTACAGCATATTTAAAAACACAAGAGTATAATGTCCTCGAGGCGCAAAATGGCCTCGAGGCTATTGATATTTTAAAAAGGGAAAATGTACATTTAATAATTCTAGATGTAATGATGCCTGTATTAGATGGATGGCAGACTTTAATTGAGATAAGAAAATTTTCTAATCTTCCTGTTATAATGCTTACTGCAAAATCTGAGGACGATGATAAATTATTAGGGTTCTCATTAGGTGTAGATGTGTATTTAACTAAACCACTTAGCCCAAAGGTTGTTTTAGCTAGTGTTTCTGCTATAATTAAAAGAGTATATCATGTTAAAAATGAGGTTTCATTAGATATTGTGGATGGACTCAGAATTGATGAAAAGGCATATTCTGCTTATATAGACAATCAAGAGATTATTTTATCTCCAAAGGAATTTGAACTACTTTTATATTTGTATAAAAATAGAGGAATTATACTAACTAGAGAAAAGATTTTAGACAAGGTATGGGGAATTGATAATGAAGTTGATTTAAGGACAGTAGATACCCATATTAGAAGGATTAGAGATAAGCTAAAAGACAGAGCATATTTAATAACTACCATAAGAGGAGTTGGATATAAATTTGAAGATAAAAATGAAAAATAGCATTGTAAAAAAATTATTTATTGTAAATACAGTTGTATTTGTTAGCTTAATAATAGTATCTCTGTTTTTCCAACAGGTTTTATTTGAAAAGTTTTATATTCATAAAAGAAAAAATGAGTCGTTTAATATTGCAAAAAACTTTGTTAATGTGTATAGGGCAAATGGAGATCTGAAGGAAGCTTTTGAGAAGTCTGTTGAAGACGAAAAGGCATTTGGATATCGTTTTTTGGTGTTAGATAAATATGGTGATGTAAAATATGTAATCAATCCTGCCATAGATAGGGCAGCAAAGGAAAATATAAAGATACTAGGTGAAATTTTGTTTAGAATTAAGACGGATAATCTACTGAGCCTAGTACAAGATAACACATATAAAACTGTAGTATATTATGAAAAAAGAATGCCAACAAGTAGCATTATAACTATATATAATTACAAAGAGAAGGATGAGTATATTGTTTGTGTAACTTCACTTCAGCCAATTAATGAAGCAACTAAAGTAATAAAGGAATTCTATTTATATTTCTTTGTTGCAGGAGTTATTATTACTATAATTTTATCTTTGGTTTATTCTAAAAATATTTCAAAACCAATATTAGAGATAAAGGATACAGCAGATAGAATTGCAAATCTTGATTTTAGTAAAAATGTTGAAGTGAAAACAGATGACGAACTTGGTATGCTTGCAAAGGCTATAAATACTATGTCCTTTAATTTACAATCTACATTAAATTCACTTAAAGAGGCCAACAAAAAATTAGAGGAGGACATAGAAAAGGAAAGAAAACTTGAAAAAATGCGAAAGGATTTTATAGCAACGACATCACACGAATTAAAAACTCCAATTAGTTTAATACAAGGATATTTAGAGGCATTTAAAGATGATATATTTCCAAAGGAAGATAAGGATTATTATATTGATATTTTGCTTGATGAAACTAAAAAGATGAGCAATTTAGTTAATGATATGCTAGATTTATCGCAGCTAGAGTCTGGGAAATATACGCTTCAAATAGAGCAGTTTGATTTGTCTATGCTTATAGAGAAGGTTGTTAATAAATTTAAAGCAAACATTAATGAAAAAAATATTGATTTAGAATTAAATCTCTCAGAAGTATTAGTAGAAGCTGATTTTAATAGAATTGAACAGGTAATAAGTAACTTTTTAACTAATGCAATTAGACATACCGATGGCAAAATAAAAATAAATTTATTAAAAGAATTTGGTTATGCAAAGCTTGAGGTAATCAATTCAGGAAATAGAATACCAGATGAAGAAATAGAAAATATATGGAGTAAATTTTATAAAATAGATAAATCGGGTAATAAAAAATATGGCGGTACAGGATTAGGGTTAAGTATAGTCAAAAATATTATAGATTTACATGGTGGAGAAGTAGGAGTATATAATTTAGAAGAAGGTGTGTGTTTTTACTTTAAATTACCATTTAGTAATGTTGTTGATAAAAGAGTAGAATTATAATAAAATTTATATAGGGACATATGGAGGTGAAATAATGGAGAATGTATTAAACTTGATTTTAAATAAATTAGATAACATTGATAAACGCTTAGATAATATTGAAGCTAGAATGGATAACTTTGATAGTAGGATGGACAGATTCGAATCAAGAATGGATAACTTTGAAAGTAGGATGGACAGATTCGAATTAAGAATGGATAATTTCGAAGGTAGAATGGATAGATTTGAAGTTAGAATAGATAGTATTGAAAATAGGGTAGGTAATATAGATACGGAAATAAAATCTATAAAGTCAGATGTTAAAGAAATTAAACTGAGTCAGGATAGAATAGAGGCTAGATTAGAAGACTTAGATACAAAAAATGCAAAAAATCATATAGCTTTAATGAGCATGTTGAAATCAACAAATAAAGATGTAAAATTTGTTAAACATAAGTTATACCAAACTGAAGAGGATGTTTTTGATATAAAAGATTATTTAAAAATAGTAAAATAAAAAAAGACCACCGAAAAATCGGTGGTCTTTTTGAGTAATGAATTTGGCCACCGGCCAAATTCTAACATCCTGCTCAAGAGAAACCACTTGATGGAGCAGAAGCAGAGGACGAACCTCCCACTTTAATTGATGATACTTTTCTTTTCACTATACTACTTTTACATTTTGGACATTGTACCTTTTCATCAGAACTTCTAACCAATTCTTCAAATTCATGTTCACAAATTTCACATTTATAACTAAATAGTGGCATATTATTACACCTCCTTCGATACCCCTCTATGGTATATATTATATTAAATAATTTATTATTTTCAATATTTAATTTCGGAAAATAATTTTCTACAAAAAACTATTGTCAAACTAAAAAGTATATGATAATATAATAAATGTGAAGAGAAAATAAAAATATTTTATATAAGGGGAGGAAAATAATTATGAAGAAGTATGTTTGTTCAATCTGTGGTTATATTCATGAAGGAATGGAGGTTCCAGACAAGTGTCCTCAATGTAATGCACCAAAGGAAAAGTTTTTGGTAAAGGAAGAAGGTCAACTTGTATGGGCTGATGAACATAGAGTAGGTGTTGCACAAGGTGTTGATCCAGAAAAAATTGAAGGACTTAGAATGAATTTTATGGGAGAATGTACAGAGGTTGGAATGTATTTAGCTATGAGCCGCCAAGCAGATAGAGAAGGATATCCAGAAGTTGCTGAAGCATATAAGAGAATTGCTTTTGAAGAAGCAGAACATGCTGCTAAGTTTGCAGAACTTTTAGGTGAAGTTGTAACAAACAGCACAAAGAAGAATCTAGAACTAAGAGTAGAAGCAGAATATGGAGCATGTGATGGAAAACTAAAACTTGCTAAGAGAGCAAAGGAATTAAATCTTGATGCTATACATGACACAGTTCATGAAATGTGTAAAGACGAAGCAAGACACGGTATGGCATTTAAGGGACTATTAGAAAGATACTTTAATAAGTAAAATTAAAAGTCCGGTCAATCACCGGACTTTTAATTTTTTTTGTTTTCTTTGAATAAATTATAAAAATTTGGATAACTTAATTGAGGAGGGGTGATAAGCATGGCAAAGAAAGAAGAAAAGAAACAAAAGAAAAACAGAAAAAAAGATATGCCAGAAGAAGAATAATAATGTGTCCCAAAGAGGGGACACATTATTTGTTTTTTTGTATAATTAATTTGAAGGGGGTTGTATTATGTTTTTTATTTATTATCTAATAATGATAAACTTGTTAGGTCTTATATTAGTTTTAAATGATAAACAAAGGGCTATTAAAAATAAGTGGAGAATAAAAGAGAGTACTCTTTTAATAGTAGCTATACTAGGTGGAAGCATAGGTGTTCAATTTGGAATGAACTTTTTTCACCATAAAACAAGAAAATTTAAATTTAAATATGGTGTTCCTTTGGTTATTGTACTTCAACTACTTTTATTATATTTCTTTCTAAAATAATATTTTTATCTTGCTATTATAGGTCTATAAATATAAAATAGTAGAGAAATAAAAAAACTGGAGGTAATATCATGTCTCTAAAGGGATGCCTTGAAATGAAAATAAGCAATGCAATGATGCGCTTTGAAAAAGAAGAAATAGGTCGTGGTGCTGAAGAGGCAATGGCACATATTTTTAAAGATATGATTATAGTTAGACTAAAAAAGGTTTTAACGCCTGCAGAAAAAAGGTTGGCTGAATCATATGAGGGGAGAAAAACAATAAAAGAATTTAGATATATGTTAGAGGATGTGCTAAGACCAAAATTAGAGACAATCGTTGAGGATATTGTGGGGGTTAAAGTAGTTACTATACATTGTGATATTAGTACAAAAACAGGGGAATACTTAATGGTTTTTGTAATGGAAAAGGATGTTGAATCATTATTTAAGGAGTAAATGGAGGTAATAAGATGGATTTAATAAAGAGATTGTCAGAAGAGCTTAATATTAAAGAGTGGCAGGGTAAAAAAACTGTTGAACTTTTAGATTCAGGGAATACTATACCTTTTATTTCTAGATATCGTAAAGAGGGAACAGGTAATCTAGATGATACAACTCTTAGAAATTTTTATGAGAGACTTACATATTTAAGAAATCTACAATCAAAGAAGGATGAAGTTAAAAGATTAATTGACGAGCAAGGAAAATTAACTGATGAAATAGTAGCTAAAAT
>JAOAFH010000124.1 GCA_026416355.1 Clostridiales bacterium
GTTTCTTCTTCATCTATTTTTTCAAACATCTCAGTGCTAAGTGCCTCTTCATCTATCTTTGCAATAAATTTAAAGAAGTATTTTCTTGGACACTGTTTATATGCCATGTATCTTGAGATGCTAATTAGAGAGTTTGGAATATATTCTACATCTAGTTCTATATTTTCAATTGCACTGTCAAAATCAAACTCATATTTTGTTTCTACTTCACTTACCCTATCCTTTTTATATTCTTCAAATTCTTTTGTTCTTTCTTTAAAGCTGTCTAGTGGCAATTTATCCATCTCTGATAGTATACTCTTTGCCCTGTCCTTTGTTTTTTCTACACCACTAAATGATAAAAACCTAATTGCACGAGTTGCTGCAACATAGAGTATCCTTATTTCCTCTTTTTTCTCCTCTTCTATTCTCTTTTGATTTATCTTTTCATATATTTCTTTTATTGCATCATCTTTAAATGCAATTCCAAGCCTTCCTCCATCACCATCAAATTTATCATATACAAATGTTGATCTTGAATTCTTTTCTATGCTGTAATCAAGGCAAGGAACAAAAACAGCCTCAAACTCAAGTCCCTTAGATGCATGGACAGTCATAATCTTTACCGCATCGCTGTTTTCTGTATCTAAAAATGCCTGTGATTCTTTTTCAGAAAGTCCAATTAAGTTTTCAACATATTCCACAAACTCAAGGGATGAATATATTCCTTTGCTATCAAATTCAATTGCTATCTCTAAAAACTTTTCAAAGTTTCTATATTTTTGTATTCCATCTTCAGATGATAGAAGTATTTCCTTTATGTTAAGCTCCTTGTCAGCATATTTTAAAAGATTATATACATTTAAAAATAGGGCATTTGATTTTATTTTAAATAACTTATCTAGCTTTTTATTTTTACCTATTGCAGCCTCTATTTTGTCCTCTTTGTTTATGAAAGAAAATATGTCTATAACTTCGTTGTCAGATAGTCCAACAAATGGGCTTCTTATGACTCCTAAGAATGATAATTTGTCATCTTGTCTATATATAAACCTAACTAGGTTTATTAAATCCTTTATTTCCTGCCTTTCATAAAATCCAATTCCACCTAGTATTGTATATGGTATGCCTTTATTTTTTAGTGCATTTTCAAAATCTAATATGTTGTTTCTGTTTCTAAAAAGTATTGCAATGTCCTTGTATTCTATTCCCTTTTTGTTTAGCTCAATTATTTTATCTGCCACATATTCTGCCTCTTTACTTCTTTTCTCTTCCTTTGTTTCCTCAAGAAGTGTTGCAAGTTCATCTAGCTCAACTTTTCTTTTCTTGAGCTCTGAAGGCTTAAATTCATTCTTTTTTTCCTTTGTTTCTTCTTTTATAAATTCATATACAAATCCAGCTTCGCCATCTATTTTGCTAGATACATTAGATGGCTCATATGATTGCATTATTTCTTTAAACATATCGTTTATTATTTCTACTATTTTATCGTAGCTTCTGTAGTTTGTAGAGAGGTTTAGTTTATTACCTATTTTTTTCGTAACCTCCTCAAACACCTTGTAGTTTGCTCCTCTAAATAGGTAGATGGATTGCTTTATATCTCCAACAACAAACAGCCTGCCTTCTTCAATATTTTCATTTTCTTCTGTAAGGTGCATTAGTATTTTGAGCTGAATGTCATTGGTATCCTGAAACTCGTCTACTAAAAAATATTTATATCTTTCCCTTAGCCTTTTTTTAATTTCACTGTGATTTTCTAGTATATCAAGTGTATAGTTTTCTAGGTCGTTAAAATCTAGAAGGCTTGATTTTCTTTTTTCCTCTTTATACATCCTATCAAGTTCTTCAACCATATCCATCATTAAGTCTACTATTTGCTGATATGGCTCTAAGCTTTTATCACCATTGAAGTATTTTAATATATTATCCTCAGTATATTTTTTAGCTTCCTCTATCCTGTCTCCCCTTGTTTTTATCTCTTTATATAGCCCCTTTACTTCCTTTAATATAGTCCCCTTTGTGACAAACTCAACTCCAATAATGTTAAATAGGGCTTCAAAGTGCTTTTTATATTTTTCATCTGAAATATATTTGTTTAGTATTTCTTCTGAAAATCTGTTTAAAAGTGTTAGTGTATCTACATCTTCAATTATTTGATACATTGGTTCTATTCCAATTAAATAGTAGTTTTCTTTAATTAAAGTGTCACAAAAGCTATGGAATGTTGATATATTTGCAAGTAGAACATCCTCTTTAATTTTCTTTAGCCTTTGTTTTTTCTTGTCATCCTGTTCTTTTTCTATAAATTCGTTAACTAAATCTAAAACCCTCTCCTTCATCTCAAGGGCTGCTTTTTTGGTAAATGTTATTGCAACTATATCATCTACATTTGTGTTTTTGTCAATTAATAGTTTTAAAAACCTTCTTGTTAAAACTCTAGTTTTACCAGAACCTGCACCTGCATGAAGTGCTATGTTTTTATCTATATCAAGGGCCATTGCCTGTTCATCATTTACTTCATACTCTTTTTTTATTTCATCTAAATTAATCATTTTATCACCTCACTTTTTCTAGCTATCCTTGCACTGTCATATCTACATACATCTTCAAAGTCGCAGCTAATTCCAAATCCTCCCAAATAACTACAAACCTTTGGAAGAGTAAACACTCCATTTTTTATTCCATTAATGCTATTCTCTATAAAGTTTTTGTTTATATGTTTTAATACTATATCAATGTTTTCATCTAATACTGTGTTGCTTCTTCCATCTAGTCCAAGTATCTTTTTGTTCTCATCTATAACAATTCCTGCAAATTGTGGCTTATTCTTTTCTAGTGTTTTTGCTATGTCATAATATACCATTGCAATACACTGTGGACTTATACCCTTTGATTTTAATATCTCTTCTACAGCATAATAGTAAAGGGCAATTTGTATTGTTTCTCCCTTTAATATATCAGTAAGTCCTTTGGCATTAGATATTTTATAGTCGTGTATTATATATCTTCCTGTTGGTACATCGCCATCGTATTCCATATCAACCCTATCTATTCTACCAACAATCTCAGAGCCTTCAATTAGATCTTTTATCTTAAAAGGCTGCTCTATTAAATATGGTCTAAAGTTTATTTTATTTTTAAATTCAACATCCTTTTCAATAAATACCTTAATTGTATCTAAGATAATTTTCTTTGTTTCTTCTGTAACTATGTCGTCTAAAACAAGCCCAAATTTATTAAAGGCGTGGTTTGCAATAGATTCTATTTTTTCTTTATCATATACAAGGCTCTGTCCAACGAGTTTTCCAAAATAGTGTTCAAGTATTTCGTGGAATATATTTCCTGTGTTTATTTTAGAGAATATATCATCCTCCCACTCCTTTAGCTTTAACCCATTTTCAAGAAGGTACTTAAATGGGCATCTGTTATATGTCATAACCCTTGATGCACTATATTTTTCATCGTTAAATATTTTATCTAATATATCCTTATCAACATATCCATCATATTCTGTATATGTTTCTCCGTTTCTTTTTTGTTCTATCTCTTTTGCAAAATTAACTTTAATTAACTCACTTTGTGCAATATTATTTAGAATGTCTTCAAGATTTGAGTCTTCATTTAAGCAGTATCTTTTTAGAGCTTCATCTTTAGAAAATACATCATTTATGCTAAATCTGTCCCTCATTGTTCTTAACTTTTTATCCTTCACTTTTATATTTAGTTTATATAAAAGCTCATCTAAAAACTGTGATCTTGAAATATATGAGCCATCTTCATTTGATGTTCTGTAGCTTATATATAAATCTTTTTTACAAGAGGCAACAGATAGAATAAACCTAACCTTTTCCTTAGTCATTTCAAATTGGCTACTTCCAAGGTTTATTCCTATTTTAGTTAACATCTCCTTTTCCCTTGATGTATATATTCCACTCATCTTTGATATTTTAGGGAACTTTCCTTCGTTAAGTCCCATTATAAATACATAGTCGTAGCTTGTTCCCCTTAAAACATCAGGAGTTAACACCCTAACACCATAGCTTGGTTTTTGTTTTAGTGTAACTGTTGTCTCTCTTAAACTTTCATCTAAAATTGCTAAAAAATCTGTAAAGTTTATTTCATCTTCTTGATATTTATATACACCCTCTAGGTCATTTAACATATTTATAAATCCAAATAAGGCCTTTAGGTCTCTAACCATTATTTCAAATGAAATCTTATTCTCGTTTTGCATTTCAATTATGTTTTTCTTTATGCTTATGCTGTCTATTAATTTAATTAGGCTGTCTTTATATTCCTCAAATTTTGCTCTTTGTTTAAATTGGCCTAGTGCCTTTTCTATTTTTTCATTAAATTCCTTGTATGCCTCTTTGCATTCTTTTATTTTTTCGTTTTCCTGTGATAGCTTTTCAATGTATTCTATTGTTTTGTCTTCTTTATATGAATTGTTTAATATGTAAAGTGCCTCTTCTTTGTTTTCTATTTTTATATATGGACTTGTTAGTATGTCCTCTAAAAGTTCCTTGTTATATCTTTCGTTTTTTAGCCTTAAAAATGACATAAGTGTTTTTATAAAAGGTATGTTAGATAGCTTTTCTGTATCGCTTATTGATAGGTATATTTTATATTCGTTAAAAATTTCAATTAGTTTATCCTCATATTCCTGCCTGTCGCTTAGTATTATTGCTATATTATCTAGCATAGTTTTTTCATTTTTATATATTTCTTTTATTTTTGCTGCAACCTGCCTTACCTCATCCTCAATACATGGTGCATCAATTATTTTTATATCTTGTCTTTCAGCTACATCTGGTGTAAAGAGAACTTTTGCTATTTGTTTGTATTTGCCATCATCTATAAAGTCATCCTTAACTATTTCAAAGTTATTTTCATGTGCAAATTTTAATATCTCTCCTTCTGCAAATGAAAAAACATATGGAACATTAAGTGGAAGATGATAGATATACTCCATGTTATATGTCTCTTTTATTTTTTTAAGTAGTGCCTCTTCACTTTTGAATATATCTAAGTATCCATCAACAACAAACATTGAAGCATTTTTAAAGGAGTCTGTTTTATCTACGTTTTCTATTGCAATCTTTATAATATCATCCATGTCTATTAGGTTTAGCTCATCTAATCTTTCTTCATATGCCTTATATATTTCATATAAATCAAGTGATTTTTTGTTTATAACATCATCATCTATATTTTCAACCTTTTTTAAAAACAATTGGAAATCTATGTTTTCTTTTTTAAGTCCCCTTATGGCATTTAGGGCATTTACTGCAAAACCCCTTTTGTCATAGACCATATCAAAGTATTTAATCTTTTTATTTTCATGTAACTTTTTTAAAACATCTTCAATTACAACTAAAGATGTTTCGTATGGAATAACTTCCTTATCCTTTAAAAAGGATTTTGCAATTTGTCTTGAAAGGTCATCAAATGTTATTACATCTATGTTATATAGGGCTCCTAAGTTTTGTAGCCCCTTATTTCTTACACATTCAATAAGCTCCCTAGATGGAGCTAAATATATTACTCTTTTGTTATCTTTTATTGCATTTAATATTCTATTAAACAAAATATCACCCCAATAATTTCAAATTTTTCCAATTAACTTTATTTTAAACCTTTATGTTTTTTTGTTCAATATAATGACCAAAAATCTCATAGTTATTTAGAAATGTAATTATGATAATATTTACTTTCTTTATCAAATGTTTCTTCTTGTGATATAAACCTTTGCATAAAATTAAAATAGAAATCATATTGGGGTGGTTCTATGTTTTTAAGAAAAATAAAAAAATCTACAGCAATACTGCTTATAATAAACCTAATTTTAGTTGGTTATATATCAATGACAACTATAATAAATAATAAGCCTAAATACAATTCAACAACAGTTTTTGAAAGAATTGTGCAGATAAAGGATATATCTTTAATTCAATATAACTACACTGGAGTTATTGGATTTAAGGATAATCTTTCAATTGGAGATATGAATCTTCCTTTAACATCAAAACATTTTTTAATAAAATACAATGGATATGTAAAGTCTGGAATAGACATGAATGGAGTTAAAATAAATGTTTCTAGAGAAAATGTTGAAATTACACTACCTAAGGCAAAGATAACAGAAGTTTATATTGATGAAAAATCTATTGAAGTTTTTGACGAGAGCCTAAATATTCTTAACCCATTAAAAATAGAAGATTATAAAAAGGCAATAATTGAAGAAAAGCAAAGAATAGAAAAAGATGCAATTGAAAAGGGAATATTTGAGCTAGTAGATAAACAGGCAAAAGTATTTTTAATATCTATGCTAAAGGACATGGGATTTAAAAAGATAGATATAAAGTAAAAAATACTGGATTTATAAAATACAAAGAAGCCTTGGTTTTCAAGGCTTCTTATTGTTATCAAATGTTATATGTGATATGGCTGCCATTTTTTATAAGGTCTGTATGAACTTCTTCTTTAAATGGATTTCTCTTAAACTTGAATATCTTGTAGTAGTGGTATATAAATACTGCTACATTTGATGCAAGTGATAAAAAGCTAACTACAAATAAAGCTGTTGTACTATGGGATGATTTTACTGCAAAACGTGATGTATCAACAAAATTAGGGAATGTCATAACAAACATCATCCAAACAGCAAGTGTTTGTGCTCTATGTTGTAACCATGCACCCTTCTTTATAAAGAATGCTGGTATTGTACACGATAAAAGCAGTGCAAGACCTGCATAATATGAATGGTCTGACACACAGTTATATACATAAGCAAAGTTCCATAAATCATATGCAATTATCCAAAACCATAGTTGGTCTGGCCAAATCATATCTTGGCTCTTATCTTTGCTAACAACTATGCCTACCCATCCTGAAATAGTTATTATATTTAGTATCCCTGCTATTGCATTCATTATGTTCCATGGTCCACCTATTATTGTAACCCCATCAACTAGACCATTATAACTAAAACATTGAAAATCTCTTATAACTGCCTCCATAATATTAAGTGCTAGAATTGCAGCTGGAAACATAAGTGCATATTTGTTGGTTCTTAAACTTTTAATATATCTAATTGCCATAAAGCCTATACATCCTGCAAGTGCTGAATAAACCTTTGCCCAGTGGAACCATGTTCCTACACTAGACCCTTCCCCTGCAGTCTTTGGCCATACTGTAAATGTTAAAATAGCTGGTAATATTATAAATAAAAAGAATGAAAAATACTTGCTTCTACGAGCAACCTCATTTACTATAATAAGTCCACCTAGTACAACAAACCACATTATGATTTGTCCAAATGATAGCGATTGGAATAAAAACATAAACAAATCCCCCTTTTTTATACGACTAAGTCGCTAAATTTTTTAGAATATTGAAATTTAACTCTCATTTTTATCATATCAGAAAATTTTGCCAAAGTAAATAGAAAACGTTATCTAAAATAAAGTGGCTGTCGCACAAATTTTTATTGAATAACTAAAACATACTGTAAAATTATAGCCATTAAACAATTAAAGAAGTATATTGATATAAAATATAGAAACTCTAAGAGTTTCTTTGTGAAATATCCTAATACTTCGTAATTGTTAATGGCTCTTATATCCTAGAGTAT
>JAOAFH010000059.1 GCA_026416355.1 Clostridiales bacterium
AATGTATAACTTCTTTTTAAGGTAAAATAAGAAGGGGCTGAAACAAAGTTGAACTAAGAGGGGGTTAATATGGCAAAACTTTTTTATAAAGATAGTGAAATATGTAATGTATATATAGCTAATAACTTTAAAGACAGGTTATTTGGATATATGTTTAGAAAAAAGCCACACCACGAGGCAATATTGTTTAATCCCTGCAATAGCATACACACATTTTTTATGAAGTTTAATATAGATGTACTTTTTCTAAATAAAGATATGGAAGTTATAAAAAAAATAGATGGATTAGAAAAAGGAAGGGTTGTATATTTAAGAGATGCTTGTTATGTGGTAGAGGCAAAAGAGGGGGCATTTAGTAAAGTAAAAGAGGGAGAGAAATTATATTATTAATCTTGAGATTACGGATATAAAATTTATTTATAAAATAGTTTGGCAGGGAGTTAATGTACTTAATTTATATAAAAATTTAATTGTGCTCAGAAAGTAAGAGCCATTAAACAATTAAAGAAGTATATTGATATAAGCATTAGAACCTCTTAGATTTTCGACTTTAAAAATTCTGTAATTCGGCACACGGATGTGCCGAGCCGAGTCGCTACCATGGACGGTGGCTGACGAGGGTAGGAATTTTTAAATAAAGAAAATCATAGAGGTTCTTTGTGAAATATCATAATACTTCGTAATTGTTAATGGCTCTTTTTACAGCAGCTAGTGTGATAATCAAATTTTATACAGCTCCATCACTATAAAAAGATATTGCAAATTTAACAGCTTCAACTTGTTTCTTAACCCATTCATCAAGCTTTTCATTGGCTGCCCATCCTTTTTTAGTAGCAGAAGATTTAATATATGGTTCAAGTGCTTTTTCAATTCCAAGTGCAGTTAAATCAAAAGTTGCAGATTTAAGTGCTTCAACAACACCCTTTCTTTGACCAGAGTCATCATCTACATCCCAATACCAGTGCCAAACGAATTTGTATAAAAAGAAACTTGATACCCATTGAATTGATAAAGAAGGATCATTTGTAACAACGGCATCTATACTATTTCCACTTATTCCTTGGAACCTAGATGATAAATAATCCATTGCAAATTCATACCAGTTTTTAGACTTGTTATATATCATCTTAGATATTAGGTCAATAAGAGTATCTCTAATTTGGGTAACAGCATATGCCCCGATAGGTCCTGTAAGTGTTCCTACAACACCTGAAAATGCTCTATCTCCAATCCATTGAGTCCATTCAGCATAATATATTGCCTTATCATACCATTTTGCATCATCTATTAGACTTTGTGCTTGATTAGTTAATGCATTATAGGCAATATCCCAACATTCTTTTCTAAACCTCTTTAAATCTTCTACACCATATAGGTCTTTTCTTTCTTCTAATTCTTTAATCTTTTTATCCTGTACGTCCTTTGGCATAAATTCTTTAATTATTTTAATACAGTTTTCATATTCTTGTTTCCATGAAGAAGTTTCAGATAGATATGCAGGCCTTATTTCAACTGGAATATTTATAGCATATTCTTTATCTTCATCAGTTAAATACGCAGGTATATTTCCTTTAAAGGACTCTCCCTTTTTGCCAGGAACAATATAGCTTGTATTAAGTTTATAGACAGCTGAACTTATATTAGAAGGTCTAATTCTATCGTATTTTATTTCAAAACCAGAACCTTCAAATACATTTTGTGAAGTTGTATCTGATGTTTCTACATCTCCAATAGATAGGTTTTCTTCAAGAAGTTGAGACTTTGAAACAACGCGTTTTTGATTTTTGTCCCATTTCAAATATACTAAATCAAGTTCTGAAACTATCATTTCACCTTTTTCGTTTTTATCGCCTTTTACAATACAATAGCCTGTGTCTCTGCTAAGTCCACTTTGGATATATAGCCCTTCTCTAAATACAGTTACATTGAGATAATCTGAAATTTCTATTTCTCCATCAGTTGCAGTTACTGTAATTTTGCCTGTGTCGTAGTATGATGTAAATTTTGTTGAGTCAGTATCTACTGTATCATTTTCTGTTATTGTTAAAACACCCTTATCGCCTAATTTTGACTTAACTTCAAAATCATATGAACATAATTTTTCAGCTAAGCTATCCATTGAAAAATTAATGCTCCATTGTTTGTTTGCAGGACATGATACAGAAACTGAAACTTCACTTGTTTCTCCTGTTTTAGAAAGGAATGAAATTTTATCAGGTTTTAGAACCAATTGAGGTTTTGCCTCAAAGGCTAATTTAATCTTTTTTCTATATTTTTTCTTTTGAAATATTGCTTCTGCAACAATAGTAACACTTTTTGGAGGTTTATCCCCAAGCTCTGAAGTTATACCGTATACATCTATTGCAACCCAATCCTCAACAGATACTTTATTTCCTAGGCTTATCCAGTTTGAGCCACTTTGTACAGAAAACTCTATGCTAGATGTTACATCTGGAAGAACAACTTCTCCTTTTTCTGTGGATATCAAAAATTGAGCATATACATATACAGGCTCTGTACTTCCCTCAATTATTTTTCCATCTGAAGGCATCTTAGCAGTTCTTAATATACCTAAATCTAATGCACCATCGTTATCCTTACTATCGGAATTTTCATTGTCACATGAGCCTAAAATTCCAAGAATTGCGCCAATTAATGCACTTGCACCTGCAGCACCAAAGTTGGTACTACTTGAATTTGTAACAAAACCACGCCTATACTTCATTTACTCATCCCCTTTCATTACATAGGGTAATTTTACTTGTTATTGGACAACCACCCATACAATACTCATGTTTTGAGCAATTTACACATGAAGTTTTAAATTTAGAAATAAAGTCTTGAAAAACATTGCTATTCCATGCATCTTCTATTGATGTTTTATTTATATCTACATCAAAATTACCTGTTCTTTCAAAGCTGCAAGGAGACATTTTAAGGTCTGGAGATATATATGCGGAAAATCTTCCTGCCTCGCAAGCATCATAACATAATGGGCTTATTTCATCTGAAAAGTTTACAACTGCTGGAACAAAGCAACTGTCAAATCCCACTTTATCAATATTTTCTTCCATAAGACTTATTAAAGTTTTAAGCCTTGTATCAGTGACTCTTAATATATTTTCATCTCTTCCTTGACCTATTGGCTTGTATAGCAGAAAAATAATTCTGTTTAATGCTGGATAATTTTTTATGTTATTTAAAAAATCAATTGCTTTATTTATAGTTTTGTTGCTCAATACAAAATGAATATTTGTAGTAATCCCTTCTTCTAAAAATAGGTTTAACGCTCTATTTGAAAATTCATCTTCATAAAAGCTAACTGCACAGGCACCACAATATTTTTTTAGCATTTTTGCTTTTTCCTTAGTTATAAAATATCCTGAGGTTGTTAGATTAGGGATTATATTATTTTCTCTTGTAAATGAAAGTATTTCCTCTATATTTTCATGTGCGTCAGGGTCACCTCTACCACCTAGCGCAACTTGAAAAACCTTATTCTTGGATTCTTTTATTATTTTTTTATAATCATCTAATGCCATGTTAGGTTGATTTATATATTTTCCACTTTGATAGCAGTCGATTGTGCAATTGCCTGAAAGACCTCTTTGACAATGCCCCATTATACCTATATCAAGTAGATGGGGATATGATGCTCTAAAGGGTTCATTGTTTGTATCATGGCCATTTTTATCTAATATACCTGTTCTTAAATAATCACCATTTTCAATATTGAAATATGAAACAAAATTATATTTTCTATCATGAATTTTAATTATTTTATTTTTGTTCAACATTCTTCCCCCTCAAGTTCATAAAGATGCCAGCTAAAAGTAAAATTCCTCCGATAACATAGCCTGTATAGTCATAATATGAGTTTGTAAATCTAATGAAAGTAAATAATATTGATGACACAAACCCTAATGACATTGAACCAATTGACAGGAAGATATAGTTATGACCTATTGATGTGTTCTTGTTTATTTTCTTTAGAAATGCCCTAAACAATCTAACAAAAACATCACCATAACCTCTGTATAGGGAGTTTAAAAGAGTGAATGCAGTTAGTAGAGAAATAAAGTATTTATCTATTTTATTGTTTCTAGTTAATAGATTTGAAATAATAAATGAAAATCCTATTGATTTTAAAACTACTGAAAGTGACTTTCCCTTTAAACTAACATAGGATTCTTTTATTAAACCAATTGTTTTTAAATATCTTGTGTAAACACTTGATATTCCTTCTGATTTAATAGATTTTATAGTTGGTATTATGCTCCTATTTATTGCAATTAGATATAATCCTTTTGCTAAAAAGTTGTTATATGTGCTTGTAATAAAAATAAGTGTCTTTACTAGGGTGGAAATTGGTTTTGGGAGTGTCATAATTCTAAAATCTGATATACTCTCAAGAGATGTCCAAGCAATCACAAGTGGTAAAAGCCATAACATATTTTGAGATATGAAGTTTGGAATGTTTTTGAAATTTGTATAGATAATGGACTTTAGAAGTTTTACAAAATCATCATTTGTTTCTTTAAAGGACGTGATTTCAAGGGAGATAACCTCAACTTCTCCATCATTGTCAATAACAACTGGAAGGGGAGGTGCCTTTTGATTTGACATACAATCGCCTCCTAATTTAAAAATTTAAAATAAAATTTCAAGAAAAATACTATTAATTTAATTGTAAGGGGGCTACTACCTAAAGTCAATTAGAAGATTAAATAATAACATAAATTTAAACAATGCTAATTAGGTAAAATATAATAGAATTATGTCGATAATATATGTATAATTTATATTGGTGGACTATAAGTTTAATCTAAATTAATTTAGAAAATACCAACGATATTTAAATAAAGGGACAGAGGTGGTTATGTGGAAAATTTGAGGTTTGCCCTTGACATTGGAACAAGAACGGTAATAGGAATTGCTTATACATATGAAGAAGAAAAAATAAAAATAGTTGATGAAGAAATACTAGAACATAAAAAAAGAGCAATGATGGATGGACAAGTTCATGATATACAAGCTGTTTCAGATGTTGCACTAGAGGTTAAAAAGAGAATAGAAGAAAGACAAAATATAGAGTTTAAAAAAGTTTCAATTGCTGCAGCAGGTAGAATATTAAAGACCACAAGGGCTAAAGCTGAAATATCCCTAAAGGAAGGTACAATAATAGATAGTGAGGTTATTAGCACACTAGAGATGGAGGCGCTATCTAATGCATATTCTAACTTGGATTTAGAGGATAGCAATGAAGTCTTTTATTGTGTGGGGTATAGTGTAATAAACTACTATTTAAACGACTATGTTATAACTTCCCTTGAGGGTCACAAAGGCAAAAAGGCATCTGTTGAGCTTCTTGCTACTTTTCTTCCACAATCAGTAGTTGATAGCCTATACTCTGTTATTAAAAATATAGGTCTTGAGGTAGAAGGATTAACTCTAGAGCCTATTGCTGCAATGAATGCTGTAATACCAAAGGAGCTTAGACTTTTAAATCTAGCCCTTGTTGACATTGGAGCTGGAACATCGGACATTGCAATAACAAAAGAGGGAACTGTCGTTGCATATGGTATGGTTCCATTTGCAGGTGATGAGATAACAGAAACAATATGTCATCATTTGGTTGTTGATTTTAATACAGCTGAGGAGATAAAGACAGCATTAAATACTAAAAAGAAAACATATAAATACATAGATGTTTTGGGAAATACAAAAACAGTTAAATTAGATGAAATTAAAAGGGCTATCCAGACAAATGTTGAAAGGCTTGCAGAGTTAATATCTGAAAAGATAATAGAGTTAAACGGAAAATCACCTAATGCTGTGTTTTTAGTAGGTGGTGGAAGTCAGGTAGTTAAGCTATCTGAAGAGGTATCTAAAAAGCTTAATTTACCTAAAGATAGGGTTGCAGTTAGGGGAATTGAAGCTATTAAAAATGTTATATATTATGGAACAAAACTAAATGGACCTGATTGTGTAACTCCTATTGGAATTGCAATTAATTCTATAAATTCATCTAATAGTTTTATTACCGTTAAGGTAAATGGCAAAGAGGTTAAGCTATATAACTCCGGAAAGCAAAGAATTTCAAATGCTTTATCTTTAATGGGGATAAATCCACATCAATTATTTGGACGATTAGGTAAGGGAATAGCCATAAAAATAAATGGACAGGAAAAAAGATTTTTTGGAGAACCTGCAAAGCCTGCAATGATATTTAAAAATGGAGAAATTGCAACACTCATTGATGGTGTTGATGATGGAGATGATATTTTAATCAACTATGCGGCAGATGGAAAAGATGCATTGATATATTTAAAGGATATTTTAAATGAAAATCAAACTGCAAAGGTTAATGGAATAGATCAACCAAATGACTATATTTTAAAAGATGGAGATGAAGTTTTAATTTTATCATCACAAGAAAAAGTAGAGACAATTAAAGATAGCATAACTGTTCTAGTAAACGGTTCACCAATTACATTACCTCAAAAAGAAGAAGGCTATATATTTGTAGATATATTTAATTATGTAGACATAGATATAAAAAATGCAAAATCAGTTAAGCTAATATTAAATGACAAAGAAGCATCATTTACAGACAAGATAAACGATGGGGACAAAATAGGCATTGACTGGCAGCCTCATCACATATAACATTTGATGAGGCTGCATTTTAAATAATTCCCTTGTTTATGCCACCCCAAAGATAAAGTGTTGCAACAGTTCTATAAGGACTAAACTTATTACTAAATTCAATTAGGAAATCTTTTTTAGGCAGTTCAGGCAAGTTATAAAGCCATTGAACTGCTTTTTTAATTCCTAAATCATGTATAGAGAAAACATCTATTCTTCCAAGTGAAAATATTAAAAACATTTCAGCAGTCCATTGACCAATTCCCTTAACTTGAGTTAGTTCTTTAATAATCTCTTCATCGCTAAGACCATCAATTTTTTCTATATTTATTAACCCATCTTTTACCTTTTGAGCAAGGTCTTTGACATATATAATTTTTGTTTTAGACATTCCTGCCTCTCTTAAACTTTCATCTACACAATTGAGTATGTTACTAGGATTAACTTCACCTAATAAATTAACAACTCTCTTCCATATTGAATCAGCAGCCTTCATTGAGAGCTGTTGTCCTATAATCGATTGTACAAGAGAAGAAAAATAGTTTTTATCAAGGGTAAGTTCTATATCTCCAACTTGTTCTATAAGTTTTTTTAGTTTGGTATCTTTGTTCATAACTTCTAAAACAATAGGAGTTTGTGGCGTTAGTATAATCTTATCCAAAGTATCTCCTCCTTAAAAATAAATGGCATCCTCATCACATATAACATTTGATAGGAAGGATGGTTTTTATTGGTCTTTTATATAAAATATAATTATGCTATACTTATTATAACATTTTTTAAAGAGGTGGTTTTATGGGGTTACCACAAAGAAATAAGTATACATATGAAGAATTTTTAGAGATAACTAAGGATGAAAAGTATGCAGAATTTATAAATGGAGAGATATTTCTTCATGCTACACCAACATTGATACATCAACATATTGTTGGTAGATTATATGCAAAGTTTCTTGAATACTTTGAGAAAAAACAAAATGATTGTCTACCCTTTATAGCTCCATTTGATATAATTTTTGAAAATGAAAATGAAACAAATAAAGTACAGCCAGATATTTTTGTATTATGTGGAGAAAAACCAATGGACAAAAACAGCATTAAAGGAGTTCCTACACTTGTTGTTGAGGTTCTATCTCCATCAAATTCGAGTTATGATTACATAAAAAAGATGGATTTGTATTCTAGATTTGGAGTAAAGGAATATTGGATTGTATCACCATCTAATAAAACAGTAGAGATTTTTTCATTAACAGATGAAGGAGTATATGGAGAGCCTGTTATATATTTTGTAAATCATATAAAGTCTAGTTTGTTTGTAGATTTATCAATTGAATTGGATTTGTTGTTTAAATAAAAGTGTAATCTAACATAAGGTTACACTTTTTATATTATATATAAATATTTCATTATGTTGCATACAATACAATTGTTATTTATAATAAGTAATAGTTAAATAAACAATAAATTGAATTAATAAGTAATAAATACAAATTAGAAAAAATAATAATAAAACGTATGTATTTAACGGAGGTATTGATATATGGAATCGTTTCTAGAAATATTCAAATCTAATGTACCTTTGCAACCTAGAGAATTTCATGAATATATACTTGCTGCAAAAGGAGATGTTAGTAATTTTTATCAGTTATCTGGCAAAGCAGTTTATGGACTTACTGCACAAAATAAGTTTAAGCCAGTATTTAGAAAAGATGATACACATTTGTATTCGTTAGAAAAACTAAATGTAATACCTGAAATTCAGGGCTTAAAAATTTCCTATAATGGATGTAAAAAAATTGATATACAAGGAAATAATAATGTGTATGCTGATTTGGTTGCATATTTTATAAATGCAAAATTGAAAAAGATAGACAGTAAATACAAGATTAAATACAATAAAGAAATACGCAATATTTTAATGTTAGAAAATAATAAAAAATATGAAGAACTTAAAAGAAAATATGGCATAAATGTATATAGAGTTTTTGATATAATGCCAGAAGTATTTGATAATGGAGATGTACATTTGAGATGCAATATAAGACATGAATTTGAAAGTGAAAAAACAATATATGATTTGCTAAAAGAGAGGCAGAATGTTATAGGTTTAAAAGTTAATTATATATGGACAAATAACACAAATAGTACTGGAGAAATAGAAGATATACTTGATAAAAAAATAGATGAGAAGCTTGATGAATTAAAAGGACAATCATTGCTTGAATATTATATAAATAATAACCAATCATATAGAATTAATAGATTTAGTGAGCAAGATAAAAAAGCCAATGTAATTAAAGTAAAATGCAATAATAAAAAACCTTTATATTTTATACCTCATTCATTGAAACAGGTTATAGACAGGGAAACTTTAAAAATGATTGATAAAGATTTTTCAAAGAGTATAGATAATCATATAAAAATGGATATGGGGTATAGGATGAAGGTTTTAAAAGATTTTATAGATGACATAGGATTAATAAAAGAGCTTGGAAATTTTAAATTTGATTTTGAGTCAAATGATTCAAAGACATTGGGTTTTGCTTGTGAAGAAATTGAAAAGCCAATTTTTTTAGCAGAGAATAATACTAAAATAAGCAAAAAAACTGATGTCTTTAAAAAAGGATATTATTTGAAACCAAATAAAAAGGTCAAGTTTGCTATTATGTGGCCAAAAGGATATGAAGATAGAGCTAAAAAAGCGCTAAGAAAAATATTTTCTTTTAATACTCTTGGATATATTAAAGATAATAAAGAAGAAAAATATTTTGTATCAAAGAAAAATTTATTAGATTTGGAATTTGCAAATGCAGCTTATGAATATAAGTTGGGTGATATAACTGAATATAAGAGAGTAGCTATGAATTTAAAGAAACAAGAAAAAGATATAGATTTAGTATTATGTGTTATACCGAATGAACAATATGAAGATAATCCTTACTCTGAATTTAAAAAGGTGTGGGCAAAGGATAATATACCATCACAAATGATTTGTCTTGATAGTATAGAGGCTATTAATGATATTAATGATATAAAGAATATATATTTATATAATGGACTCTACTATTTAAATGAAGTTTCTTTAGGTATATTAGCAAAAACAGGGGGAATTCCTTGGGTATTAGGAAATATTCCAGGAAATATAGATTGTTTTGTAGGTCTTGATGTTGGTAATCCACAAAAAGGAATTAGATATCCATCTTCATCTGTTGTTTTTGATAAAAATGGTACTTTAATAAATTACTTTAAGCCAGAACTTCCTCAAACGGGGGAAATTATCGTTGAAAACATCCTACAAGAGATTTTTGACAACATCATTTTAAGCTATGAAAATAAATTTGGGGGAAAACCTAAGCATATAGTTATTCATAGAGATGGATTTGCAAGGGAAAATTTAGAATGGTATAAAAAATATTTTGCTAATAATAATATTGAATTTGATGTAGTAGAAGTAAAAAAACAAGGAGCTAGTAAATTTGCTATTAAAGAAAGGAATGAGTTTAAAAATCCAAATGCAGGAATGTATGTTACAAATGGCAAGTATGCATTTCTAGTTACTAATGATATAAAAATAGGTTCACCACGACCTCTAAAGATTGAAAAAGTATATGGTAATACTTCATTAGAAGACATTGTTAAGCAAATATATTATCTTTCAGAACTTCATATAGGTTCAACCAAAAAGACAAGATTGCCAATAACTACCGAATACGCAGATAGAATTTCAAAAAATATAATGTATATACCATCTGGCACTATAAGCGAAAAATTGTTCTTTTTATAATATGGTAATTATAATTTGATAGTTTTAACATTTATAACAAATGTCATAATATATAAAATTACATGAAATATATTTGAAAGTTTAATATAAGTTCTTTGGTGTTGCCAACAATAGTTCTATAAATGATACATGGAAGCCTTATGAAATATTAAATTTGATGAGAGTAATTTTTGTATATTTATAATTTAGAATAATATGGGGTGGAGGTTTTATAAATGACTTATTTTATTGTTTTTCAAAATAAAACTTTTGAGCAAGAGAGTAAAGGTGGATTTTTATGGGCACCTCGCTCTAATAAGGAAGGAAGAAGATTTTTTCATTGGGATAATATGAAAGAAATTAAAAAAGGTGATTTAATATTCCATAGCTATAGAGGCAAAATTGCTGCTATAAGTATAGCTAAAACTAATTGTAAAGAAGAAGATAAACCTGATGCACTACAAAATCAAATAATATGGGAAAAAGAAGGGTACTATGCTGAAACTGAGTATATTCTTTTAGATAAAACGATTTTAACTAGTCAACATTTGGATAAAATAAACGAATTGCAACCTAAAGGATATAGTCCTTTTAATAATAGAGGTGGAAATACAGGATATTTATTTGTTTCAAATGAGGAACTAAGTAAATATTTACTTGATGAGATAATTAAAGTGCAGACTGATAGAAATATAATAGATAAATTGGAAGAAATTAAGCAAAAATATTCATTGCAATAGCTAATTATTGAATGGCATCCTCATCACATAAAACTATTTGTTTACATGGCATCCTCATCACATATAACATTTGATGAGGCTGCTTTTTTAAGTCATAAACTTCTTTTTCCACCTTGACAAACAACTTTAAAACCTATATAATACTTTAAAATAAATAAAGAATACATGCCTACTCATATAATCCCGATAATAAGGTTCGGGAGTCTCTACCGGAGGCCGTAAACTTCCGACTATGAGTGAGGTTGCTTTTTGCGTATGCATATTGCACTTCACTCATTTTCTTTTTTTGGGGAGCAATATGCATTTTTTGTTTTCCCCACGGGCATGTTAGAAGGGGAGGAGGATTCTAAATGAAAATTTTAAAACAAGCTTATACATTCGATGACGTATTATTAGTTCCACAAAAGTCAGAAGTTTTACCTAAAGACGTAGAGGTTTCAACATATCTTACAAAGAAAATCAAGTTAAACATTCCACTTATGAGTGCTGGTATGGATACAGTAACAGAATCAAAGATGGCAATAGCAATGGCACGTGAAGGTGGAATAGGTATCATTCATAAAAACATGTCCATAGAAGAACAAGCCTTAGAAGTAGATAAGGTAAAAAGATCAGAACATGGAGTTATAACAGATCCATTCTTTTTATCTCAAGAACATACGATAGAAGATGCAGATAGATTAATGGGAAGATACAGAATATCAGGTGTTCCAATAGTTGAAGGCGGAAAGCTTGTTGGAATTATTACAAACCGTGATATTAGATTTGAAAAGGATTATTCAAGAAGAATAAGCGAAGTTATGACAAAGGATAACCTAGTTACAGCTTCTGTTGGAACAAGCTTAAAGGAAGCAGAAGAAATATTAAGACGCCACAAGATAGAAAAGCTTCCACTTGTTGATGAAAACTATGCCCTAAAGGGACTTATAACTATAAAGGACATAGAAAAGGCAGTTAAGTTCCCAAATTCAGCAAAGGATGAAAAGGGAAGATTATTAGTTGGAGCTGCAGTTGGAGTAACTTTTGATGCAATGGATAGAGTTAAGGCTCTATACGAAGCAGGCGTTGATGTTATTGTTGTTGATACAGCCCATGGACATTCAAAGGGAGTTTTAGATGCAGTATATAGAATTAAAAATGCATATCCAAATCTTCAAGTAATTGGAGGTAATGTTGCAACGGCTGAGGCAACAAGGGATTTAATACTAGCAGGTGCAGATTGTGTTAAGGTTGGAATAGGACCTGGTTCAATTTGTACAACAAGAGTTGTGGCAGGTGTTGGTGTTCCACAACTTACAGCTGTTATGGACTGCGCAGAAGAGGCTTCAAAACATGGTATTCCAGTAATTGCAGACGGTGGAATAAAATATTCAGGTGATGTTGTAAAGGCACTAGCAGCAGGAGCATCAGTTGTTATGATGGGTTCACTTTTAGCAGGATGTGAAGAAAGCCCTGGAGATGAAGAAATCTACCAAGGAAGAAGATTTAAGGTATATAGAGGAATGGGTTCTATTGCCGCAATGCAAAAGGGAAGTAAGGATAGATACTTCCAAGAGGACAACAAAAAGCTTGTTCCAGAAGGTGTTGAAGGAAGAGTTGCCTACAAAGGACCAGTTGCAGATACTCTATATCAACTAATTGGAGGACTTAAGGCTGGTATGGGTTACTGTGGCGCTAAAAATTTAGTTGAGCTATATGAAAAGGCTGTATTTGTTGTGCAAACTTCAGCAGGACTTAGAGAAAGTCATCCACATGATATATACATTACAAAGGAAGCCCCAAATTACACAACAGATGCAAGATAGGAGGATAATATGAATAGAGAGCTTGTTCTTATAATAGATTTTGGTGGACAGTATAACCAGCTTATAGCAAGACGTGTTAGAGAGTGTGGAGTTTATTCAGAAATTGTTCCATATACAATTTCTTTAGAAGATATAAAAAAGAAAAATCCAAGTGCAATTATTTTTACAGGTGGACCAAACAGTGTGTATGAAGAAGGTGCACCAAGACTTGATAGAGAAATATTTGAACTTAATATCCCAATACTTGGAATATGCTATGGAATGCAATTGACTGCATTTATGTTAGGTGGAGAAGTAGGCAAGGCAGATAAAAGAGAATATGGAAATACAAATGTTATTGTGGAAAATGACTGTGCCCTATTTTCAAACCTTTCAAAAGAGAGCATAATGTGGATGAGCCATACAGACCATGTGGCAAAACTTCCAGAGGGATTTAAAAATATAGCATATACTGATTCATGTAAAAATGCTGCAATGGCAAATGTAGAAAAGAGAATATATGGTGTTCAGTTCCACCCAGAGGTAAAGCATTCACAATATGGTTTTGATGTTATTAAAAATTTCTTGTTTAATGTATGCAAACTTAATGGAGATTGGACAATGTCATCATTTATTGAGGATAAAATAAATGAGATAAAGGAAACAATAGGAGACAAAAGAGCAATTTGTGCCCTATCTGGTGGTGTTGATTCATCTGTTGCAGCACTAATGGTACACAAGGCAATAGGAAAGAACTTGACTTGTATATTTGTTGACCATGGCCTACTTAGAAAGGGAGAAGCAGAAGAAGTTTATTCAACTTTCAAAGAAAAGTTTGATATGAACCTAATAATGGTTGATGCAAAGGATAGATTCTTAGGAAAGCTAAAAGGAGTAAGTGATCCTGAGAGAAAGAGAAAAATAATTGGAGAAGAGTTTATTAGAGTATTTGAAGATGAGGCATTAAAGATAGAGGGAGCAGAGTTTTTGGTTCAAGGAACAATTTACCCTGATGTTGTTGAAAGTGGAACAGGTACATCAGCAGTTATAAAGAGCCACCACAATGTAGGGGGACTTCCTGAGGACATTACATTTAAATTAGTTGAGCCACTAAGGGAGCTATTTAAGGATGAAGTTCGTGAAGTAGGAAGAAAACTTGGACTAGATGAATCACTTGTATCAAGACAACCATTCCCAGGACCAGGTCTTGCAATAAGGGTACTTGGTGAAGTTACTGAGGATAAGCTTTCTATATTAAAGGAAGCTGATTATATAGTTAGAGATGAAATTAAAAAGGCAGGATTAGATAAAGAAATATGGCAATACTTTGCTGTATTACCTGATGTAAAAAGCGTTGGTGTAATGGGAGATGAAAGAACATATTCACATTTAATAGCAATTAGAGCTGTTGAAAGTGTGGATGGAATGACATCAGACTGGTTTAAAATACCTTATGAAATTCTAGATAAAATATCAAGAAGAATTGTAAATGAAGTAAAGGGTGTAAACAGAATTGTATACGACATAACAAGTAAACCACCTGCAACAATTGAATGGGAATAATTTTAACACTGGCAGCCATATCACATATAACATTTGATATGGCTGCTTATTTTTTAGGCTTTAAAATTGAATATATATTGCATGATGGTATAATAGTTATAAAAAGTAATTACCTGTTAGAGATTAGAAAGAACTGAATATAATTATGATTAAGTTTATAAAGGTCTTTATAAATTATGAAATAGCAAAGACGTAATTAAAATAAACTAGTCTAAAAATCGAAT
>JAOAFH010000121.1 GCA_026416355.1 Clostridiales bacterium
GTATAAAGGATTTGGCAGGGCATGATAGGGTTATAGTTGCAAGGAGGGGTTAATTTGTATTTTGATCTGTTTTTGTCATTTGCAAAGATTGGGGCATTTACATTAGGTGGAGGCTATGCAATGGTTCCACTAATTCAAAACGAGGTTGTTGAAAAAAAGGGATGGGTAGAAAAACAGGAGTTTTTGGATATTTTAGCCGTTGCACAATCAACTCCTGGAGCACTTGCTGTTAATGTTTCAGTTTATATAGGATACAAGCTTAAAGGGGTACTTGGAGCTTTTTCGGCACTTCTTGGATGCGTTTTGCCATCATTTTTTTCTATCTTAATAATTGCAATGTTTTTTACAAACTTCTTAAAATACAATTTGGTGAAAAAATTCTTTTTAGGAGTAAGACCAGCAGTTGCAGCCCTCATATTATATTCAGCTGTAAAAATAGCCAAAACAAGTAAGCTTAAAAAAAGCTACTATACAATCACTTTAGCAGCCATAGCGCTAATGTTTTTAAAGCTAGACCCTATAGTTATAATATTTTTATCTGCTATTGCAGGTATTTTGTTAAGGGGGGATAGTAATGGCAATTAAGCTATTTTTAATATTTTTTAAAATAGGTGCATTTTCAATAGGTGGGGGATATGCTATGCTTCCCTTTATTGAAAGGGAGTTTATAGGAAGAGGATTTTTAAATATGCAGGAGTTTTCGGATATACTAGCGATATCCCAAATGACTCCAGGGCCTGTTGCAATAAATTCAGCAACATTTATAGGATATAAACTAAATGGAGTAATAGGAAGCATAATGGCAACCCTTGGAGTTGTTGCACCATCTGTAATAATGATTTTAATCATTGCAGCATTTTTGAAAAAGTTTTATGAAAAGAAAACAGTAAAAAATGCATTTATGGGAATAAGACCAACAGTAATGGGGCTATTACTATATGCTTCTTTTTCAATATTTAAAAGCAACGTAACTGGAATAAAGGACATATTAATGTATATATTAACTCTAGTTCTACTTACTAGGTTTAAACTAGATACAATTATTGTGCTTTTAATTGCAGGGATTTTAGGTATAATGTTTTTTTAGTGTTATTACTATTGCATGCAGCAAGTTTGGCTGATAAAATAAGATAGGTAGATTTTAAATTATGGTATGGAGTGATAAATATGTTACATAAACTAGATTTTATTCAGGAAAAATACGAAGAGCTTTCTAAAAAAATTGCAGATCCAGAAGTAATTTCAGATAATGCGCTATTCCAAAAGCTTTGTAAAGAGCATAGTGCTATGGAGCCAATTGTTGCAAAGTACAGTGAATACAAGGATATAAAAAAGAGATTTCAAGAGGATAAGGAGATGCTTCAAGAGGGCGGACTAGATGATGAAATGGAGCAACTTGTAAAGGAAGAGATTAAGGAGCTTGAGGAGCAAATTGAAATAACTGAAAAGGAACTAAAGCTTCTTTTACTTCCAAAGGATCCAAACGATGATAAAAACGTTATTGTTGAAATAAGAGCAGGTGCAGGTGGAGACGAGGCAGCTCTATTTGCAGGAGATCTATTTAGAATGTACACAAGATATGCAGAAAGACACAACTTTAAGGTTGAACTGTTATCTGCAAATGAAACAGGTATAGGTGGATACAAAGAAGTTGTATTCATGATTAAAGGACAAGGTGCATACAGCAAACTAAAATATGAAAGTGGAGTTCATCGTGTTCAAAGAGTTCCACAAACAGAGTCAGGTGGAAGAATACACACTTCAACAGCAACTGTTGCGGTTCTTCCAGAGGTTGAGGATGTAGAAGTAGATATTAATCCAAATGATTTAAGAGTTGACGTTTACCGCTCATCAGGTCATGGTGGACAAAACGTTAATACAACAGACTCAGCAGTTAGAATTACACACTTACCAACAGGTATAGTTGTAACTTGCCAAGATGAAAAATCACAGATTAAAAATAGAGAAAAGGCACTAAAAGTACTAAGAGCAAGACTATATGAAATAGAACTACAAAAACAACAAAGTCAAATTGCAGAAGAGAGAAAGAGCCAAGTAGGTTCTGGAGATAGAAGTGAAAAGATTAGAACATACAACTTCCCACAAAGTAGAATTACAGACCACAGAATAGGTCTAACTGTTTATAAGTTTGATGCATTTTTAGATGGTGAAATAGACGAAATGATAGATGCACTTATAACAAATGACCAAGCAGAAAAATTAAAGGCAGCAGGTGAATAGGCATGCAAATTTGCATGCCTCAATTTTCAATATAAGGGGTGATATGATGAAAAGATATATTGCCAACAGGGCGCTTTATCTTATTTTTCCCTTTTTTGTATTAGCAGTAATAGCGTCTTATGTATTTGTTTTGTATAAAAAAAGCTATGCATATGTAAACTACATAAATATAGGGTTTGATGTTCTTTTGCTCTATTTTTATCTTTCTAAATTTTGTACAGAAATTAGTATGGATAGCAAAGGAACAAATTATAAAGGATTATTTTTTAAAAAACGTGTTTATCATGAGGACTTTATTGGTCTTAAGCAATCAGATTTTTTAACAAAAATTATAACAAAATCAGGTAGTTACTATATACTTACCACCAACAATGGACGAAAATTAATAAAGGAAATGTTTAAAGATGCAAGTAAAAGGGAATGACTGCCAATAAAGGGGTGGTAAAGTGAAGATTAAAAAGATGCTAAGCAAAGAGAGCGCCAAAAGGAAAAGAACAGTATTTTTTTCTATTGTTCTTATGATAGTTATGCTGTATTTGGTTTTAATATTCGATGACCAAGGATATTTTACAGGGATAGAGAGAACAGGAGTTTATATTTATTTATATATAATTGAAGCCTTGTTTGTTATAAATATTTTAAGAACATTTATAGATTCTACATATGATATTGTTTTTACAAGGGAAAGATTTAAAGTAGTAAAGGCATTTACACAGGGAGTGGCAATTGCCTATAATAAAGTTTTATATGTTGATGTTATTGAAGAAAATCAAAATGACTTTGAAATTTTAATACTATTAGACAAGGTAAAAAGGTCTAAGGCTATGTTTGTACTAAATAATGAATATGCTCTTAAACATGATAAATATTTAAGGTCATACAAAACAGCCAGTGATTATTATGATTCAAATAGTTTTTATGCCTATACAATAAAAAATGGTGGAGCAAAAAAATATTTTTATTTATACAAACTATATAAAACTTGTTATAATGCGCAGTTTTCGGATAAATCAATAAGCTACATAAAAAAGGTTATAGAGGAGTACAGCCTATCATAAACTTATTAGGAAGAACTAATAGGGAGAGGTTGTATGTATTCAAAGCTTTTTATAACATTATTTGCAACAGCTTGTTGCATGTTTGGAACATCCCTTGGGGGAATTGTTACTGTTCTTTTTAAAAAGACAAACAATGTAATTTTATCTACTATAATGGGGATTGCAGGAGGGCTAATGCTCTCGGTTGTTACATTTGATTTGATTCCAGAGGCAATAAGTTTATCTGATTTTAAAACCACCCTAGTTGGAATTGTCATAGGTGTTGTTTTTATAACAATAGTAGATATAATGCTACCCCAAAGCAATTTTATAAAAAAGCATGGAAAAGGGATAAAGATTGCACTACTTTTAGCTGTTGGACTTGCTGCACATAATTTCCCAGAAGGCCTTGCAATTGGTTCAGGTTTTAAGGGAAGTGCAACTTTAGGATTTGAAATAGCATTTGTTATTACACTACATGACATACCAGAGGGAGCAGCAGTTGCAGCACCACTATTAAATTCAAGACTTTCTAGGGGAAAGATTGTTTTATTTACTGCTTTAACAGCAATTCCAACAGCAATAGGGGCGTATGTTGGTGCAGTAATTGGAGAGATTTCAAATAGCTTGATTTCTATTTGTTTAGGGTTTGCCTCAGGTACAATGCTATACATTGTGTGTGGTGAACTTATTCCTGAAAGCAAGGAAAACTATAAAGGGGTTTTTTCAACAATTTCAATAATATTGGGATTTATTATAGGATATTTGTTTATATCAACTATGTAACAGAGGTGAAAAAATTTGGATACAAAGGTTTATTATATTGATGAACACGATGATGAGATTATAAAAAAGGCAGCAGAGGTTATAAAAAATGGAGGGTTGGTTGTTTTTCCAACTGAAACAGTATATGGACTTGGGGCTAATGCTTTAGATGAAAATGCCTGCAAAAAAATATTTGAAGCAAAGGGAAGACCGCAGGACAATCCTCTAATTGTTCATGTCGCTGATTTTGATATATCAAAATATGTAGATTATATTCCAGACAATGCAAAAAAAATAATGGAAAACTTTTGGCCAGGCCCAATAACTATGGTATTAAAAAAGAGCCAAATAGTTCCTATGCTTGTTACAGCAAACTTAGATAGTGTGGCAATAAGAATGCCTTCTAATAAAGTTGCAAGAAAGCTAATAGAATATTCAAATGTTCCTATTGCAGCACCAAGTGCAAACATTTCAGGAAGACCTAGTCCAACTACAATAGAACATACAATTGAGGATTTAAATGGAAAGGTTGACATGATAATCGGTGGAGATAAATGTGAGTTTGGTCTTGAATCAACAGTAGTTGAGGTGTTAGATGATAAGGTTACAATTTTAAGACCAGGTGCGATAACAAAGGATATGCTTGAGGAAATTGGATTAACTGTTGATATAGATCCAGCTATTTTAAAAAAACCAGATGGCAGTTTAAAGCCAAAATCACCTGGAATGAAATATAGACACTATGCACCAAAGGCAGATATGACAATAATAACAGGAAGAATAGATAGAACCGTAGACTATATAAATCATAAAATAAATGAACTTAAAATGCAGGGAAAGATGGTCGGTGTACTCGCAACAGATGAAACAAAGCATTTATACAATGGTGGGTACATAATTTCAGTAGGAACAAGAGAAAAATTAGGACTAATTGCTGCAAATCTATTTGACACTTTGAGGGAATTTGATAAAATAGATGTAGACTATATATATGCAGAAGGTTTTTCAGAAGAAGGATTAGGACTTGCCATTATGAACAGAATGAAAAAGGCAGCGTCTTATAATATTATCAACTTATAGGAGGTAAGTATGAAGCTTTTGTTTGTGTGTACTGGCAATACTTGTAGAAGCTGTATGGCTGAAGGCATAGCAAAAAAGATAGCTAATGAACAAAATATAAACATAGAAATATCATCTGCTGGTATTTACGCAACAAATGGCGCATCATGCTCCCTAAATGCAGCTATTGCAATGGAAGAAATGGGTATTGATATTAGAAATCACCTTTCAAGACAGCTTACACAAGAAATGCTAGAAAATTCTGACCTTGTCTTAACTATGACAAGAGCACACAAAGAGCTTATTTTATCTTACTATCCGTCATATTCTCAAAAGGTTTTTACTCTTCTTGAGTATGTTGGAATTGGCGGAGATATTGTTGACCCATTTGGTGGAGATATAAATGTTTACAAGGCTTGTGCACTAGAAATTAAACAAGCTATAGATATTCTTTTCAGCAAATTAAAGGAAAGTTAAGGCTTTTTGGCCTTTTACTTTCCTTTTTTGTTAATATGCTTAAACTAACTTGGATTTGGATTTATAAACAAATCACAAGTTGTTATATAAAACTGGAGGAGGAGTATGCATGAAACTAGCAATTGGTTGTGACCATGGTGGATACAATCTAAAAACAGCAATACTTGAGCACCTTGATAAAAAAGGTATTGAGTATAAGGATTTTGGTTGTTATTCAACTGAATCATGTGACTATCCAGACTTTGCAGAAAAAGTTGCAGAAGCGATAGTTAATGGAGAATGCGAAAGAGGAATAATTATTTGTGGAACTGGTATTGGTATATCAATAGCAGCAAACAAAGTTCCTGGTATTAGAGCAGCACATTGTACAGACACATTCAGCGCAAAGGCTTCAAGACAACACAATGATGCAAACATACTAGCATTAGGTGAAAGAATAACAGGTGTTGGACTTGCACTTGATATAGTTGATGCTTATCTAGAGGCAGAATTTGAAGGTGGAAGACACCAAAGAAGAGTAGACAAAATAACTGAAATAGAAAAAAAATATTCAAAATAAGGGGGAGTAAATAATGGATAATAGAGTAACAGTGATTAATCATCCATTAATTCAGCACAAACTATCAATAATGAGAGACATAAACACAGGTTCAAAGGATTTCAGAGAATTACTTGAAGAAATCTCAATGCTTATGGGATATGAAGTTACTAGAAATTTTCAACTAGAAGAAGTTGAAATAGAAACACCAATTTGTAAAACAAAGGCTAAAATGCTTACAGGAAAGAAGGTTGCAATAGTTCCAATTCTAAGAGCAGGTCTTGGAATGGTAGATGGAATGTTAAAACTTGTTCCTGCAGCTAAGGTAGGTCATATAGGACTTTATCGCGACCCTGAAACTTTAAAGCCAGTTGAATACTACTGCAAACTTCCAAGTGACATTCAAGAAAGAGAAATAATAGTTACAGACCCAATGCTTGCAACAGGTGGTTCAGCAGCAGATGCAATAAAGCTTTTAAAGGATAAGGGAGCAAAGAATATTAAGCTTATGTGCTTAATTGCAGCACCAGAGGGAATAAAGGCTGTACTTGATGCTCATCCAGACATAGAAATATATGTTGCAAATGTAGATGAATATCTAAATGACCATGGCTATATTGTTCCAGGACTTGGTGATGCTGGTGATAGAATATTTGGTACAAAGTAGGTGCAATTATGAGACCAAGCTGGGATGAATATTTTATGGAGATTGCCCATACAATAAAAAAGCGTTCAACTTGTCTTAGAAGACAAGTTGGCGCTGTCATTGTAAAAGATAATAGAATTTTAACAACAGGGTATAATGGTGTTCCACCTAAAATGAAGCATTGTCTTGAAATTGGATGTTTAAGACAACAGCTCAATATACCATCAGGGCAAAGGCATGAACTTTGTCGTGCACTTCATGCAGAGCAAAACGCAATAATCCAAGCAGCCAAATATGGTATATCAATAGAGGGTGCAACAATTTATGTTACAGCACAGCCATGCATTATATGTGCAAAACAAATAATAGCATCAGGAATTAAAAGAATTGTATTTTCAGGAGATTATCCAGATGAGTTATCTCTTGAGATGATTAACGAATCAGGAATAGAGATACAAAGAGTAGAATAGATGCTATTGTAATAATATCTAAATAAGAGCCATTAACAATTAAGAAGTATTATGACCTTCATAAAGAAACTTAAAAGTTTCTATTGTTAATATCAAAGTACTTCTTTAATTATTTAATGGCTCTTATTTTTTGTATTTTGAATAACATCAATTACGCATGAAGATATATGTTAATATATAAATCTTATAGACACAAGTAAAAAATTCCTTAATGTCGAAAAATAAAATAATTTGTATTATAAATATACTTGAAATTATATATATATATAATATTCCATGTAAAATAATGCATAGTTAAACAATCAACACAAAGAAAGGGGATAAAATGTCAAATAAGAAGTACTTAATAATGCAACAAGATATTACAGATTGTGCGGCAGCATGCTTGGCTACTGTATGTATGTACTATAAAAAAGAAATAACAATAACAAAACTGAGAGATATATTAGGAACTGATATAAAAGGAACGACATTAAAAGGATTAGAAGAAGGAGCTAGAAGATTAGGTTTTGATACTCGCGCTGTTAGAGTAGACAAAGATGGATTTAAAAGTAAGTATACATTACCAGCTATTGCACATGTGATTACAGATGAAGGACTTAGTCATTTTGTAGTTATACATAAAATAAAAAAAGATAATGTGATAATTTTAGATCCAGCAAAAGGAGAAAGAAAGCAAAGTATAGAAGAGTTTTATAAAAATTTTGATGGAATACTTCTACTCCTAGCGCCAAACAATGAATTTTCAAGAGAAAAAGTAGATAGAGAAGGTATGCTATTAAAGTTCATTAAGCTTTTATTACCACAAAAACAGCTATTTATATATAGCATAATTACATCAATAATACTTACAGTACTAGGAATAGCTTCATCATTTTTCAATAAGTTTTTAATGGATTAAATATTGCCATATGGACTAAAAAACCAATTGAAAGTTTTTGTTATTGGATTTTTTATATTAGGATTAACACAGGCTATTTTATCAGCCATAAGGCAGCATATGTTACTTTATTTATCTCAAAAAATAGATATTCCCTTATTACTTGGCTATTTTAAACATGTATATAAATTACCAATGCAGTTTTTTACAACTAGAAAAGTTGGGGATATTTTAACAAGGTTTAGTGACTCTTTTACAATAAAAAATGTTTTAACGTCAGTTACACTATCATTGGTAATAGATGTAATTTTAGCATCTGTATCAGCAGTTATATTGTATTTAATGAATAATATTCTTTTTATAGTAATAGTTATTTTAACAGTTATAAGTGCAATATTAATATATGTATTTAAGGAACCATATAAGAAAATTAATTTAAAGCAGATGGAAGCAGGAGCTAGACTTAATAGTCACATTATAGAAACATTAAAAGGAGTAGAAACTATTAAAGTACTTGCTGCTGAAGATAAAACAATAGAGAAGTTAGAAATAGAGTGTATAAAAAATTTAAAAGTAGCTTTTAAAGAAGGGGTTCTTTCAAATATACAAGGTACTATTTCATCAGGTATATCAATATTAGGCAATTTGGTGATTATGTTTATCGGAGCAAATTTAGTAATGGATAATAAAATAACTTTAGGTAGTCTAATGGCTTTTACATCGCTTTCACATTATTTTATGGATCCGATAGGAAGACTTATTGGATTACAATTAACAATTCAAGAGGCTAGTATTTCTTTAAAAAGAATATCCGAAATATATGAAGTAGAAAAGGAACAAGTTGATGATGATAAAATAAAAATAGAGTCAATAGATGGAGATATTGAACTAGAAAATATTACTTTTAGATATGGAAGTAGAAAACCTGTACTTAATAATGTAACAATAAAAATACCTAAGGGTAAAAAAGTTGCATTAGTAGGGGAATCGGGTAGTGGAAAAACAACAATATCAAAATTAATACTTAAATATTATAAACTAGAGGAAGGTGAAATAAAGATTTCAGGATATGATATTGAAGAACTTGATATATATTCCTTAAGAAAATCAATATCATATGTGCCACAAAATATAGAACTATTTTCAGGAACAATTAGAGAAAATATTATGCTAGGGAAGGGAAATGCTACATATCAAGAAATTAAAGATGCATGTGAAGATGCAGGTTGTATAGAATTTATTGAAAGATTACCAGCAAAATATGATACTTTTTTAGATGAAGCTGGCGGAGGACTATCAGGTGGAGAAAAGCAAAGATTAGCATTAGCTAGAGCATTAATAAAAAAATCTAAATTTTTAATACTAGATGAAGCAACTAGCAATTTGGATTTTATAAGTGAATCAAAAATATATGATACTTTATTTGTAAAGGGTAAAAACACAACAATGCTAATTATTGCACATAGATTATCTACTATCAGAAATTGTGACATTATATATGTAATGGATAAAGGCAGAGTAGTTGAGATTGGAGATCATGAAACATTATTAAGCAAAAAGGGGTATTATTACAAATTATTTGTAAGTCAAGTAGGTAAAATTGATGTTGATGATAATATTAAAGAACAAGTAGCTATAACTGATGAGACTATAATAGATGATTATATGACAGATGATTTTGAGGATGGTGAAGTTTGTGAATACAACTGAAAAGATTGTGATAAGAGAAAATAAAACTTTAAAACTTAATAATGTACTTATCAGAGAAATAAATGAAAATGAGTTTATGGATATAAACAAGGTAGCATATATGATGGAAAGCTATATAAAATCTAAGGGAAATGCAATAGTAGGTCCGATGATTAATTATACTTCAGCTATATTGAATGAAAATGGACAAGCTAAAATAATATTAAAACTAATATTACAACTTAAAACACCACTCCATAATGTGGATGCACCATATGAATTTAAAAACCAAATAAAAGTTAGCAATTGTTTGTTTGCTAGATTTATGGAAAAAGAAGAAAATCTACAGTTTGCATATTCTAAATTACAGTTACATGCATTTGAAAATAATATAAAACTAAAAGGAGATAGCTATACTGTTTTTGTAGATAAAAAATATAACAAAATGGTAGCAGATGTATTTATGGAAGTATCGAAGGAGGACATATCATTTGAAGCTGTATAGTTTAAATGAAATAACAGACAGTAAATTGCTTTATGATAAAAAACCACCAAAATTTATGATATATATTATATTAACAGTTTTAATATTGGTAATAGGGGCTATTATATGGAGTACAAAATCAATAAAGACATTTGTTGTGAAAGGACAAGGGATTGTTACAAGTAAAAATAAAACAAACATTATGGCAAAGGTTTCAGGTGAAATTAAAGAAGTATATATAGAAGAAGGTATGGAAGTTAAACAAGGGGATATATTAATGATATTTAATCCGTCAGAACAGAAATATCAGATAGAACAAATAGAAGGGCAAATAAAAATATTACAAAATAGGATAAAGCAACTAAAAAGAGCAGAAGATGAATTGAGTAAAGGTAAAAATACATTTAGTAAAAACAACTTAGATGAGGTAGAGTTTTACAATAAAATAAATAGTTGCTATACAAAACAAAAAGAATATGAGATAGATGAAGAAACACTAAAAAAACAAAACTATACAGATGAACAAATAAAAAACTATAAAGAACAATCTAAAATAAAAAAGGAACAGATTTATTATGATACAATAGTTTCAATTATAAACGAACGAAAACAATTAGAAATAGAATTGCAAAAACTGATAACCCAAAGAGATACACTAAACAACTCAAAAGAAGAATATAAAGTTTTTGCACAAAACTCTGGTAAAGTTCATTTAAATATACCTTTAAACAAAGGTATGGTTGTACAAGGTGGAAGCTTGATAGGTACAATTTCTAGCACAGAAGAGTTAATAATAGAAACATTGATTTCAAGTAGTGATAGACCAAGAATACATAAAGACGATGAAGTACAAATGGCAGTATTAGGACTTAATCAAGCAGAGTATGGAACATTAAAAGGGAAAGTAATATCAATTGATGAAGATGCAACAATAGACAGTGAAAAGGGGAATATATATTTTAAAGTTAAAGTAAAACCAGAAAAAGAATATCTATTAGATAAAAAAGGAGAGAAGGTAAACTTAACATTGGGAATGGTTGTAGAATCAAGAGTAAAATATGAGAAAATAATATATTTTAAGTAATTTATAGAGCAAATTGGAGTTAAATTAAAATAACAAAAGAAATTAAAGGTAGCGACCGATGCCTTTAATTATATATAATAACATTATAAGGAAAGGGGCAATACAAATGAATGCATTAGCATTAAAAAGGAATTATCAATTACAATTACCAAATAGTTTTGTTGATGTTGACAGTGAGGAAATGGAGTATGTTGATGGGGGAGGCATCGGAATAAATATACCTAATTGGGTTGTTGGTGGTGCAATAGATACAGCAATTTTTTTAATTCCTCAAATAAAAGCTTTAAAAGGAACAATAATAGGTGTAGCTATGTTATCTGAAACTGCAAGAACTTCAATAGTTAGAGCTATATGTAGTACTGTAACAAAGGTAACAATGGGAGTTATATCTCTTTCAGAAAATAAGGTACTTGGGGCTATCATAGCATTTACAGGATTTTCAATTGGAAATTTTGTAGCACAAAAACTTTTGGATCCAATGGATGGTGTGATAGATGGATATATAACAATTTAATTAAAAATTTAATATATAAATTATATGTCTTTACGTATAAAGAATAAATTTATCACTTAATTGATTTTTAACTGTGAGGTGAATAAACACCTCGCAAAAATAATTAGATTTAAATATATATAAAATCTGAGTGAATTTTTCAAATATAAATTCGGAGCTTTTTTAAAAATGCATTTAATTTTAATATTTATAAAGATATTGATAAAAACTGGAGGTTTACCTTGGGAAAATTAAATAATATTTATTTATTCGGTAAAAGTATTTATTTTTATATTGCGTTTATATATGTTTTAACAATATATAAAATTTATGAATTTATAAAGAAAAAAAAGGTTCAATATTTACCTTTGTTTCTTATTATTAATATAATTGTTTTTTCAGTTTTTCTTTTTTTATTAATAAAGTATGATAAAGGCAATGACAGATTAAAATCTGGATGTCTTTCTATAATTTTAGTTTGTATATTTATGCTATACAGAGCTAAACATGATAAAAGGGGTAAATTTATTAACGATATTATTTTCAATCAGAATATATGGGAAAAAACACATATATATTTTTTTCCACAAGAATTTAATAATCAAGAGCTAAAAATAATTGAAATAAAACTAAAACAAATTTTAGATATATTAAATAGCAGACGGTTTGATAAGAAAGCAGGAGTAGCATTTTTATGGATAAAAAAGAGTAGAAATATAATAACAATAAGGTTAGTGAATCAATTGAATTATAAGTGTGAAGATATAAGTGAAAGTATTATTTTTGCTTATGAGAATATAAAAAATACTTTTAATTCAACTCTAAATATTAGAGGTGAAATTGATAAAAAAATAGAATTGCATTTTGAAATTTTATCTAATGAAATTTAATGTAAGCTATAAAAATTAAAAAGTTAGTGTATATTATTAGCCATTTATATTTTGCTATTTGGATTTTTGTTAATAGTCAGGCAGGTATTTGAATTAGAATACCTGCCCTTTTTATATGCTTATCACCAGTGATGTATGGTTTGTTCGATTATTCATAAATATGTAATGATTTTTTTTAGTAGTTATGGTAAAATGTCTATGGTATTTTAAATGCAAGGAGATGCAATATAATGTTTAAATATATAGTTTTGTTTTTGACACCGCTTATTTTATCTTTTTTATTTACTCCAGTTGCAAAAAAAATAGCATATAAGTTAAATGCCATAGATGTTCCAAAGGATGAAAGACGTGTACATAAAAAGCCAATTCCTAGACTTGGTGGGCTTGCAATATTTGTTTCTTTTTTAATTGTTTCGTTAATGAAGTTTGGATTTGACAAACACGTTGTAGGAATACTTTTAGGTGATTTAATAATTGTAATTATGGGTGTATTTGATGATATAAAGGAATTGTCACCAAAGAAGAAATTAGTTTTTCAAATATTAGCATCAATTGTTCTACTTCTTTATGGTATTAGGGTAGATCACATCACAATACCTTTTTTACCTGGAACAGGTACATATTTCATTGGGTGGCTTGGGATACCTATAACAATTGTATGGGTTGTTGGAATTACAAATGCAGTAAATTTGATAGATGGACTAGACGGACTTGCATGTGGTGTTTGCAGTATTGCAGCTTTATCATTGTTTGGTGTTTCCATAATTAGTGGTAGATATACAGCAGCAATGCTATCACTTATTTTATCAGGTTCATGTTTAGGATTTTTATATTATAACTTTAATCCTGCATCGATTTTTATGGGAGATACAGGTTCGCAGTTTTTAGGATTTACATTAGCAGCAATTTCACTTCAGGGAGCAATTAAATCTGCCACTGCTGTTGCTGTTGCAGTTCCAATTTTAGCATTGGGACTTCCAATATATGATACATTATTTGCAATGTTAAGAAGAAAACTAAACAATAGGCCTATAATGGAGGCAGACAAAGGACATCTTCATCATAGACTACTTGGATTAGGATATTCACAAAAACAAGTTGCAATAATAATGTATATTGTAAGTGCAATTTTTGGATTGACATCAATTATTGCAATGTATGTATCAACTAAAAAATCATACTTGATTTTAATGATAGTTTGCACATTAGTTTTGGCATTTGCAACTGAACTTGGGTTACTTAAAAAGGTAAAGAGGTGATTATATGAATAAAGTAAAAGTAATGACTATATTTGGAACAAGACCAGAGGCCATAAAAATGGCTCCGCTTGTAAAAGAGCTTGAAAAAAGACAAGAGGTTGAGTCAATTGTTTGTGTTACAGCACAGCATAGACAAATGCTAGACCAAGTATTAGACCTATTTAAAATAACTCCTGATTACGATTTAAACATAATGAAGGAAAGACAAAGCCTTACAACAATTACAACAGGTGTTCTAGAGGGATTAGATGAACTTTTCAAAACTGTCAAGCCAGACATAGTTTTAGTTCATGGGGATACCACAACTACATTTGCAGGAAGTCTTGCTGCATTTTACAACAAAATAAAAATAGGACACGTTGAAGCGGGACTTAGAACATTTGATAAATACTTCCCATTCCCTGAGGAAATAAACAGAAAGCTAACAGGAGCCCTTGCAGATATTCATTTTGCTCCAACAAATACATCAAAGAACAATCTTTTAAGAGAAGGAATAAATGAAAAAGACATTTATATTACAGGAAATACAGTAATAGATGCATTAGAAGAAACTGTTTGTGAAGATTATGTTTTTGAAAATGAAGAGCTAAATAATATAGACTTTAAAAATAAAAAGGTTATAATGGTTACAGCCCCCAGACGTGAAAATTGGGGAGAACCACTTGAAAATATATGTAGAGCATTTAAGAAAATAGTTGAAAACAATAAAGATGTAGAGATTGTATATCTAGTTCATCTAAATCCTGTAGTTAGAGAAACTGTTTATGGAATATTAGATGGAGTAGAGAGAGTTCACCTACTTCCTCCTCTAGATACAAAGGAAACACATAATCTTATGAATAGATGTTATATGGTAATGACTGATTCAGGTGGACTACAAGAGGAAGCACCACATCTTGGAAAGCCAGTATTGGTTTTAAGAGATGTTACAGAGCGCCCTGAGGCGGTTGAGGCAGGAACAGTTAAGGGTATTGGAACAGATGAAGAAAATGTTTATAAAATAGCAAATGAACTTATAAATAACAAAGATGCATATTCAAATATGGCCAATGCAGTTAACCCATATGGAGATGGTCATGCTTCAAGAAGAATTGTTGATGCTATTTTATATTATTTTGGAATGAATAATCAAAGACCAGAGGAATTTAAACCGCATAAATAGTTAATAAATTAGCAAATATATACAGCCCCTTATATATGTGTTATAATATTTTTAGAAAATTCACACATATATAGGGGGTTAATTTATGAGAGAAGTGTATATTTTAAGTGCATGTAGAACACCAATAGGAAGTTTCTTGGGAAGTTTAAAGGATATTGAGGCTCCTAAACTTGGAAGCATAGTTATTGAAGAAGCAATAAAAAGAGCAGGAATAAATAAAGATGATATAAACGAAGTTATTATGGGTAATGTTCTTCAGGCAGGACTTGGCCAAAACCCTGCAAGACAAGCAGCTGTTTATGCAGGACTAAACATAGAAATTCCTTCAATGACAATAAACAAAGTGTGTGGTTCAGGTCTTAGGGCAGTTAGCCTTGCAGCACAAACAATTATGACGGGGGATAATGAAGTTGTAGTTGCAGGTGGAATGGAAAGTATGTCAAATGCGCCTCATATTTTAAGAGGACTAAGACAAGGTACAAAGATGGGAAATACTGAACTTGTTGATACAATGGTTTTTGATGGCTTAACAGATATATATAACGGATATCATATGGGAATAACAGCTGAAAATTTAGCTGAAATGTATAATATATCACGAGAAGAACAGGATAGATTTGCTGAAGAATCACAAATAAAGGCTGCTAAGGCAAAAAAAGAAGGAAAGTTTAGTGAAGAGATTATAAAGGTTGAAATTCCTCAGAAAAAAGGTAATGCGATTGTATTTTCAGAGGATGAATACATAAAGGAAGATACAACATATGAAAAATTGGCTAAACTAAGACCAGCATTCAAAAAGGATGGAACAGTTACGGCAGGCAATGCATCAGGTATTAATGATGGTGCATCAGCTTTAGTATTAGCTAGCAAAGAATATGTTGAAAAAAATAATTTAAAACCAATGGCAAAAATAATATCCTATGCATCACATGGAGTAGATCCTAAAATAATGGGAATAGGACCTGTTCCTGCAACTAAAAACGCACTTGAAAAGGCAGGACTTATGGTTGAGGATATTGATTTAGTTGAAGCAAATGAGGCATTTGCTGTTCAATCTCTATCAGTATTAAAAGAACTAAAATTCAATCCAGAAATAGTAAATGTAAATGGAGGAGCAATTGCTCTAGGACATCCAATAGGTGCATCAGGTGCTAGAATATTAACAACACTTCTTTATGAAATGAAAAAACGTGATTCAAAATATGGACTTGCAACACTTTGTATAGGTGGTGGAATGGGAACAGCAATTATTGTAGAAAACTGTATAGAATAAAGAGAATTATTAAGAATTTTATTATGTAAATTAGACTAATCAGTCTAATTTACTTTTTTTTAACATAAAAAAGTATTGAATTTTTTAAGTAAAGTGGTAAAATATCATTTGTGAGGTCAAATAGCAGCCAAGCTATTGGAGGCTAGAGGATCTTCAAAAAATTAGGCAGACGTTTATCTTTAGAGAAGATAAATGTAGGCCGGTACTAAACAAAAAAAATGTTTGGTACCGGCTTTTTTATTTAAAATTTCCGACAAATTTTAAAATTATGTCTATTACACGGTTTGTTGGCTATAAATTTTTGCAGAGTCCTTGTATATAAGAACATAATAATATCATGATATAGTTTTATGTATTATTTAAATGAAATATAAGAAACTATAATAAAAGACATTTTTGGTGGTGGAGTTTATTGGATAAGTTTATATCATCATTTATTATAAAACATTTAAAATACTCCTTAAGATTTGCGATGGTTTCTTTGGTGCTTTTAATAATAAATAAGAGTTATTTTATTTCTTATTTTGTTGGATATATAGTTGGTATTTTAAGCTTTATATTGTTAACAATGGGAACAAATTTGATATTAAACATAAAACCTAAAAGGGTTAAGACGGTTCAGTTTATTTTTTTTACCTTAAGAATAATATTGGTTGCTTACATATTAGCAAGAGCAACATTGAATGGTTACAATGTATTTGTTTTGTTTATAGGTTTTTTAACTATGAATATATCAATAAGGCTAAATACACTTTTAAAGTGTAGAAAGGAGGTAAGCAATGGGTAGTTCAGAGGCTTTATTTAATATCAATTTAGGTAATTTTAATATACCAATTTATTTTTCAGTTGTTGCTCAGTGGATAGTTATGGCGGTTATTATGATATCTGTACCACTACTGACTAGAAATCTAAAGACCATTCCAAAGGGAAGACAGGTTATTGTTGAAACAATAGTTGAAAAAATAAATGGACTGGTAAAAGGCAACATGGGAGATGAATATGAAAAATTTTCTCCTTTTGTTGGGACATTAATAATATTTTTGTTAATGCTCAATTTATTTGGTTTTACAGGTTTGAGACCACCAACAGCAGATTATAGTGTTGCGTTAGCATTAGCAGTAATATCATTTGTTATAATTCATGTTACTGCAATTGTGCATGGAGGGATTGTAGAGTATTTAAGGGCATACTGTAAACCATATTCATTTATGTTGCCACTTAATATAATTGAGAGAATGGTAGTACCGGTTTCTTTAAGTCTAAGATTATTTGGTAATATTACCGCAGCAGTTATAATGATGGAATTGGTTTATGAAGGACTAGAGTTTGTAAGCCATTTAATTCATTTAAAAGTGCCACTACTAGAAGCAATATTACCAATACCATTCCACATTTACTTTGATTTATTTGATGGAACAATACAAATGTTTATATTTGTTATGCTAACAATGATTTTTATAAAAACTACATCAGAACATTAAAGGAGGAATTAATATGTCAACAATTGATCCAAAAGCATTTATTTTAGGACTATCAGCACTAGGAGCTGGAATTGCAGCACTTGCAGGTTTTGGTGCAGGAATAGGTACAGGAATTGCAACAGGAAAGGCTGTTGAAGCAGTTTCAAGACAACCAGAAGCTAAAAATGATATACTAAGTACACTAATAATAGGTTCAGCATTTTCAGAAGCAACAGCTATTTATGGATTGCTTGTTGCAATTCTATTAATTATTGTAAAAGTACTAGTTTAAGAGTAGTAAGAAGTATTACTATACTAGCAACTCCAAGTTCAAAGGTTCCATTAATGAAAAATTACAAAGTTTAATCTTGGAGTTGCTGATATATTATTATGATAACAGATTATAGTGAATAAAATACACAAATTGAAAAATAGAACAAAACTAATCTGTATTAGAAAAGCAGGCAAAAAGCTTTTCTAAGGGAGGCGAAATTATGGAGATTAATTTATGGACAGTAATATTCACAATATTAAACGTTGTGATTTTATATATATACCTAAGGAAGAAGTTATTTAACCCAGTAACTGATTTTATGCATAATAGAACAATTACAATAGAAAATAACATAAAGACATCTGTTTCTAAAAAGAAAGAAGCAGAGAAACTTAAGGAAGAATATGAAATAAAATTAAAAGAATTAAATGATGAAGGTAGAAAAATAGTTGAAGAATATAAATTAAAGGCTCAAAACCTTCATGATGAAATGGTTGAAAATGCAAAAAAAGAGGCTGATTTTATTAGACAAAAGGCAAGGGAAGACGCAAGATTAGAGGTTGAAAAGGCACAGGATGAAATTAAGAGACAAATAGTAACGTTATCATTGCTTGCTGCTGCAAAGGCAATAGAAAGAGAGCTAGATGAAGAAAAGCATCATGCTTTAATAAAAGAATTTATAAATAAGGTAGGTGCTTAAAATGCATGAAATAGTAGCAGCAAAATATGCAACAGCACTGTGTATACAATCAAAGCAAAAAGGAAACTTACATGAATGTGTTGATGATTTAGAAAAATTTTGTGAACTACTTAAAACTAACAATGAATTCTATGAATTTTTAGTTCATCCAGAAATAAAGGATGATGAAAAAATTGAAGTATTAAATAAAACACTTAGGGGTAAAACACCAGATGAACTTATAGATACAATTATCCTATTAATTCAACATGATAGAATTGAGGATATTTTTTTAGTAAGTGAAGATTTGAAAATGAAATACTATGAAGATTTAGGTATAAAGTTTGCCATAGTTAAAACAGCTGTTGCTTTAAAAGATGATGAAATTGATATGCTTAAGAAAAAACTTTCAAATAAGTACGGATGCGATGTTGTAATTGAAAACGAAATTGATGAATCATTAATTGGTGGAGTTTACCTTAAAGTTTCAGACGAAACAATTGATGAAACAATAAAGGGAAGGCTTGAGAGAATGAAGAAGCAACTTTTAGAAAAAGATGAGGTGATATCATGAGTATTAGACCTGATGAAATAAGTAGAATATTAAGAAAGCAACTTGAAGGTTTTGAAAATAAATTTGAAACAGTTGATACAGGTACAATTGTTCAAATAGGTGATGATATAGCAAGAATATATGGACTTAATAACTGTATGTCAGGTGAGCTTTTAGAGTTTCCAAATGGAGTTTTAGGAATGGCATTAAACTTAGAAGAATCAAATGTTGGTGCAGTTTTATTTGGTAATCAACAAGGAATAAAAGAAGGAGATATAGTTAAAAGAACAGGAAAGGTCGTTGAAGTTCCTGTTGGAGATGCTCTAATTGGAAGAGTAGTTAATGCACTTGGTGAGGCAATTGATGGCAAAGGACCAATAAAAACAACAAAAACAAGACCAGCAGAAGTTGTGGCACCAGGAGTTATTTACAGAAAATCAGTTAAACAGCCAATGCAAACAGGTATAAAGGCAATTGATGCAATGGTTCCAATAGGAAAGGGACAAAGAGAACTTATAATTGGAGACAGACAAACAGGAAAAACGGCAATAGCAATAGATGCAATAATAAACCAAAAGGGCAAGGATGTTATTTGTATTTATGTTGCAATAGGGCAAAAGCAATCTACAGTTGCACATATAGTAAATACATTAGAACAAGCTGGTGCCATGAACTATACAATTGTTGTATCAGCTTCAGCATCAGATACAGCACCACTTCAATTCTTAGCACCATATGCAGGATGTGCTATGGGAGAAGAGTTTATGTTCAATGGTAAGGATGTTTTGATAGTTTATGATGACCTATCAAAACATGCAGTGGCATATAGAACAATGTCACTTCTATTAAGAAGACCTCCAGGACGTGAAGCATATCCAGGAGACGTTTTTTATCTTCACTCAAGATTACTAGAAAGAGCTGCTAAACTTTCAGATGAATTAGGTGGAGGTTCAATGACAGCACTACCTATAATAGAAACTCTAGCAGGTGATGTTACGGCATATATACCAACAAATGTAATTTCAATTACAGATGGACAAATATTCCTTGAAACAGACCTATTCTTTTCAGGGGTAAGACCTGCTATAAATCCTGGTATATCTGTTTCTCGTGTTGGTGGTTCAGCACAAATTAAAGCAATGAAGCAGGTTGCAGGAACACTTAGAATAGAGCTTGCACAATATAGAGAGCTTGCAGCGTTTGTACAATTTGGTTCAGACTTAGATAAAGAATCTAAGGCAAGAATTGAAAAAGGTCAAAGGCTTGTTGAAATATTAAAGCAAGAACAATATTCACCAATGCCTGTTGAGGAACAAATTGCTATATTATATGCAGCAATAAACAACCATTTAAATGACATTCCTGTTGAAGAAGTTAGAAGATTTGAAAAGGAATACTTAGAATATATAAGAACTCATAAGAGGGAAGTTCTTACATCAATAGTTGAAAAGAAGGAACTGACTGATGAAATAAAGAAGATGCTAGATGATGTAGTAGCTGAGTTTAAAGGTCAGTTTAAGTAATATTCCCCTCTGTTGGAGGTGTTTGTATGGCAGGAGGGTTAATTGACTTAAAGCGCAGAATAAAGTCTGTTCAAAATACACAAAAAATAACAAAGGCAATGGGATTAGTTGCTACTTCTAAGTTTAAAAAGGTAAGGGCAAGGGCTGAAAAGAATGTCCCATATATTAATAAGTTTAATGATGTTATTAAAACACTTGCATTAAGTTCTGATGCAGAAAACAGTATATATTTTAATAAAAACAAGGTCGATACAGAACTTTATATAATAATTACATCTGATTCAGGTCTTTGTGGAAGCTATAATGCAAATGTTATAAAAAAAGCAGTAGAAGACATGGAAGGAAAAAAGGTAAGACTTATTACTATTGGAGAGAAGGCAAGAAGTTTCTTCTTAAGAAGAGGATACGATACAATAGCCGAATATGTTGAAGTTGGAGACTATCCAGTTTATTGGGATGCAGTCGATATAATGAAGGATGCAATTGAATTATATAAAAAAGGTGAAGTGAAGTCGGTAAAACTTATATACACAAGATTTCACTCACCTGTTAAGCAGGAAGTCGAGCTAGTGAAGCTACTTCCTCTAGAAAAGCCAAAGGAAAGAATTCACAGAGAATTTGAATTTGAGCCTAAGGCAAGTAGGGTGCTAGATTATGTATTACCAAAGTACCTTAATAACATTTTATATTTTTCAATACTAACAAGTATAGCAAGTGAATATGCTATGAGGATGAATGCAATGGATAGTGCATCTAAAAATGCGCAGGAACTCTTAAATAAGCTTCAAGCCATTTATAATAGAGCAAGACAAAGCAACATTACACAGGAGATAACAGAAATAGTAAGTGGTGCTGAAGCACTAAAGGAGTAGGAGGAATATTATGAGCAAGGGTAAGGTTGTACAGGTTATAGGACCTGTTGTTGATATAAGATTTGAAGATGGACACCTTCCAAGTATATATAATGCAATTAAAATAAATAATAATGGTCAAGAACTAGTTGCAGAAGTAATGCAACACATTGGTGATGATACAGTTAGAACAATTGCTATGGATACAACAGACGGTCTTGTTCGTGGAGCAGAGGC
>JAOAFH010000061.1 GCA_026416355.1 Clostridiales bacterium
GAGAGCATCTTCATAAAACCATGCCCTAAGCTTTGGAATGAAATATGCCGAATCAACATCTCTGTTTTGTATATCCATTATTTCTTGTCCTTGACCTGATAGTATTCCAACTATTATCTTTTGAACATTTATTTTTTCAGATTTTAAAATAGGGTCAAGGGCTTTAATTCTATATCCTTTGTGGAGTATGTCATCAACTAGTATTATTGGTCTATCAAAGCTAGAAATTGTTTTAATTTGTAGTTCTAAATCTAGATAGTTTGGATAAGGACCAATCACAAAACTTTTAAGGTTTGGATTAAACAGTTTTTCTGTATGCAGTGATTTTGTTACTGTATTTGGTACAATATTTCGTCTTAAAATATTTCCATAAGGAACACACATAAGTGGTCCTAAAGTCCTTGGATTTGTTGGAGTTACAGGCACACCATTTTCACTGCATATTTTTTGTACAAGTTTTTTATATAAAACGTCCCTCTCAAATATTAACACTAAATTGCCTCTAAATAAGTTAGAAAGGGCTCTTTGAAGGTTAATTCTAGATTTTTGTATAGCTGTTTTTACTGATTCAGCATTTCTATAAGGCTCCTTAATAACTGTTTCTATATCAAGTAGTAATGCTAGAGGATAGTTCATATTTACAGCATAGCATTTTGTTGAAATGCTTTCGGCTTTTACAGGAATAAACCCGTTTAATAGGAGTAGTTCTCCCACATCAAAGTTTTCGTTTATATCCATTGAGTTTTTATATATTGCATAGTCATAGTCACGAGTTATACAGAAGGAAATAACCTCTGTTAAAAGTACTTGAGGTAGATTATCTATTTCATTTCTTTTATCAATGTGTATTGCGTCAATTGAAATAATTCTTCCTACTGCATTTTCTCTAAGGAAGCTAGAAATTTGTGTATCGTTTAGTTCATTGTAAAAGGAACTAGAACGTAGCCAGTGTAGTGCACAAAATCCAATAATGCTGTTATCCTCTTTATTAATTGCAATTACAAGCCTAGATGAAGGCTTTGCAAAGTGCTTTAGCATTTTATCTTTCACTATATAAAAGTTTAGTCTTAAAAGCTTTGATATTCTTTCAACTACAGATTCTTTATATTCCTCAATTACTTCAAAGTCAATAGGCGATGTAATGAGAATAGATTTATATTGGGGTTCGCGTCTATAAAAACCATTTTCATATATATATTTTTGTACAAGAGGGTCAACTAAATTTGAGATATCTCTATTTTCATCTATGCTATCTCTTATTTGAGTTGAGCTTATATCTTCATATTGTGGAGGAAGATTCAGTGTTATAACTTCTCCATCAATATTTTTAATTGCTTCATTAAATTTATCTTGGCTATATTCATTTATTGTTCTTCTTTCAAATATTATGTGGTTAAGGCTATGTATTGAGTTAGGTTCCTTTGGCTTTTTATATGCAGATGCGTTTATAACAACATCGCTTCCCACAACTATATATACTTCATAGTCACTAAACAGTTGCTTTAGCTTATACAAATCATTTGGGTTTGATATATTAATTGGCTCATCCTCAGGGAAGAGGTATATAGATTTTTCCTCTGTAATAGACATATTTACAATGTTTCGCCTAATTAAATTTGGAAGAGCCTTTTTAGACCAAGAAAATTCATCTATTGCAAGGTATACCTCAAAACCTAAATCACGAATAGCCTTGGCAATTTCCCTGTGACTTAGTGAAAATGGATCAAATGTTCCTGGCATAAAAGCTATTTTAGTTGGCTTTTCAAGACTAATTTTATCTGTTGTGTTTTGTTCGGATATAAATCTATATATGTGATTTAGTGCAGCAGCATTTATTAAAAACAAAAGTTCATCTTCTTCAAGTTGAGTAATTAGGGTAAGGTATTTTTTACAAAGCATCTTATAAATTTCAAGTTTAAACTCACTTTTAAGTTCTTTTGAGCCTAAAATGCTTCTACCAATCGAGCTAGATGCAAATTGCTTTATTTGTGGATTATAATTTATAAGTCCACATAAAAGTATTGATAGCAATTTTTTTATTATCTTATCAACTTCTGATTTGTTTGCTAAAACATTATTTTCAAACAGCTCAATGTTGGCAAGTGCAACTGAGGATGTTTTTAATATAAGTGATGATATTCTTGTATTGGATGTTTTTATTTTTTCATATGAGTCATCTAAAAACTCATTAAGTTCAATCATCGGAAGATACATTATAATTTTGCCAAGGTAGTCGGGTATGTATTTTGTGAACCTATAGCCTTCCATTTCAAGTGCACGAACAAGTTCAACAGCTATTTCGTTTCTTTGTTCCATAGGAAGGAATGTGATTATTTTTAATATAGATTCACCTGCTTTATTTCTAACAGCTTCAACTGCACTTACCTTAAGAAGATTACAAAAATGCAGAGCAGTTTGAAGGCCTCTTTCCTTTGGATTTGTAAGGGCATAATCTAGCAATATATCTATTTGTATTTTTTTAGTTATCCAGCTTGTGGCTGTTTTTAAATTGCTTAAGAATATATCTGTAATGTTTTTTATATTTTCATAGTAGTTATCTCTATAAATATTTAAATTTTTTTCTGGTAGCCTTAGTTTTGTTGCAATTAAGTATTTTAGATAGTTTTCAGGTGCAGATAGGGGCTCAGTTAATTCATTGTTAAATATTTGAACTATTTTTTTTGTTGCATCGTCGTTTATATCATATTTGTTTAAATAAACCCACAGGCTATCAAGTGCCATAATTCTAATATGGTGCCTAGGGGACTTTAGCCTTTCTATAATAAAATCAATAAAACAAAAGTTATCTAAAGATGCTGGTATATATTTTGCAGCATCTAACAGATATAGTTCCATTTCCTTTGATAGATTTTCTTTTAAATAGAATGATTTCAGTTTTTCTTTATATTGAATATGTTGTTTTTCGCTAGTTTTATTAAATAATGATTTTATCATTATGGAAAGGCTATACCCAATCCATTCCTTAATATTTTCTAAAAGCTTATGGTCTGGAGTCAGCATAGATTCTGTATATTTTTCAAGTAGATAAACTGAATTAATTTCTGATTCATCTAACTTTGCGTTTTCAGGAATTTCTTTTCTATAGTCTTCATCAAATGTTGCAATCAAAAGTCCCATAAGTTCAGCAGATTGTCTTCTAATGTCTTCTTCGTTATGTACTAGCTGTTCGTATAAAAAAGATAAAACAATTAGTTTTTGCTTTTGAGTAAGGTATGTAGAATATTCTTCTATAATATCAAGGTATGCCCTAAGGGATTGTGAATCTTGTGTGTTTCTAGCGTTTTCAAGTATTTCATTTAGAGAAAATTCATTTCTAAGTTTGTGCATTAGTTTAATGTTATGACATATAGATTGATATTTTATGTTTTGTGTAATTTCATCACCAAACATTAAGGCATAGCACTTTTTAGAAGCTACTTTTACAGCACGTTGACTTTCAACATCAACATTTATCCCTAAATCTAAAAGATAATCCTCAAAGTCTTTTAGTTTTGAGTATACCTTTTTATATCTAGCAAGCTTTTTTTCATCAACATTATCTAGTTTGTTTAAAATAACATCAAATGATTCATCAAGGGGATAGATGTGCATTTTATCTATGCCATCTATTTTCTTGTTTTTTACTCTAAAGTCACAATATATTAAAATTAAAGACTCAATAGATAGGTTCTCTAGCTCTAAATCCCAAGTGGAGTGGTTTATTGCTATATTTCTAATATAGTTTATATCGTGTTTCTTAAACCAAACATCAGTGTAGTAGTAGTGAAGATATGGAACACGTTTTAGTTCAATTCCCTTGCAGCCAAATTTCCCAATATCGTGTCCTGCAGCTGCACCAGAAATTCTTCCAAGGTCAATAGGAATGTTTTTTTGTTTTATTTGCCTTGCCAAGAATAAAGACAAATAGTGGACACCACAAACATGGTCTAGGGTGTTGTATCCTATTACTTCTTGATTTAGTTTCATCATTTCGTAAATATATTCGTTGTTAAAAGCTTCTTTGAATTTAATATATTCTGTCTTGTCTTCAAGTGAGTTTTCTTCATCTGCATTTAAAAAAAACATAGGATAGAGGCTTTGAAATGTACCGTCATTTGATAGTTTTTGAAATTTTGAAAAAACTCTAAGTAAACTTAAATAACATTCAAATATAGGAAAGTCTTTGCTATTTAATTCTAGTGTAACTGCTTCTTTGAAGGATTTTGAAAGTGCATATTGATATACAGCAAATAAAAAGTCATCTGAAGATTTATAAAAATAATTGATTATTTCT
>JAOAFH010000087.1 GCA_026416355.1 Clostridiales bacterium
AAATAACAAATATTATTAAAGAAAATATAAGTGGGCTAAAATAGCCCACTTATTTAATGTAATATTATATTTGACAATGTTTATAAATAGTAATATTCTATAAGTAGCAAATGGTAATAAAAGAGGTGATTTTATGTCAAATTGCAGTACATGTCCTTCAAATTCATCATGTTCAAAGGACAAAGGAACATGCACAGTACAAATAAATCCAAATAACAAAATAAAAAAAGTAATAGCTGTTATGAGTGGTAAGGGTGGAGTTGGTAAATCTACTGTTTCAGTTCTGCTTGCTAAAAAATTAAATGAATTAGGGTTTGATGTTGGTATACTAGACGCAGATGTTACAGGTCCAAGTGTACCAAGACTTTTAGATATTAAAGAAAAGGCAAGGGGAACTGAGGAGTTTATACTTCCTGTTGAATCAAAGGAAGGCATTAAAGTAATGTCTGTAAATCTTCTAATGGAGGATGAAAACCAACCTGTATTATGGAGAGGGCCTGTTGTATCAGGGGTTATAAATCAATTTTGGACAGATGTTTTATGGGAGGAGCTAGACTATTTAATTATTGATATGCCTCCAGGGACATCAGATGTTGCACTAACTGTAATGCAATCAATACCTATAAATGGCGTTGTAATGGTTTCAATACCACAGGATTTAGTTACGATGATTGTTGCAAAGGCAATAAATATGGCAAGAAAGATGGATGTAGAAGTACTTGGGGTTATTCAAAATATGAGCTATATAAGTTGTCCTGATTGTGGCAAAAAAATTAGGCTTTTTAATTCAGAAAAGGCTGAAGAAGAATATAGAGAAATGGGAATTGATATATTAGGTGAACTTCCAATGACTCAAACATTAAATAACTACGATGATTTAACACATGATAGAATAGAATTTGATAAAATATTTACACCAATAGTTTTAGATATAATGAAAAAATTAGATTAAGGAGGATTTTATGCCGAGACCAACAAAATATAGAATGGTTGAGGAACTACCAAAGGAGGAATATTTTGTTCCTGCAAATGTTCCTAAATGTTCATTAGATGAGGTTGTACTAAAGGTTGAGGAACTTGAGGCAATGAGACTTAAGGATGTAGAGGAACTTCATCAAGAAGCATGTGCAGAAAGAATGAATGTTTCAAGACAAACATTCCAAAACATAATAGATAGTGCTAGAAAAAAGGTGGCAATAGCCTTAACAGAAGGAAAGGCTATTAGAATAGGTGGAGGGCATTTTGTTACAAAGCATTGCAAGTTTAGATGCTTTGATTGTAATAATGAATACGACATAAATGTTGATTATGACAAAACAAAATGTCCAATTTGTGGCTCGGGAAATGTTATGTGTAGTAAGAAAGCCGATAGATGCAAAAAGTGGTGTAGATGTGAACAAAAAGATTGATTTAGTTTTTTAAAGTGGTAAAATAAAATTAAGGATAACAATGACCTGAAAAGGGCAAACTTAGGGAAACCTAAGGACGCAAAGTCATGGGCCTAAGGAGAATATCTCTATGGTCGCCAGACTGCCAGGTTCTCCTTATATGGAGAACCTATAATCTCTATATAAGGAGGTATTTTTATGTTTAAAAAATTCTTTTCTTTTTGCCTTGCTTCATTATTTCTAGTAAGTAGTTTAGCTACTCCTGCTATTGCTAAGTCAAAAGTTAAAGCAAATCCTAATAATAAAAAATCAGCTTCAATTAAAACTATAGAAAACAAAAAAATATTGTCTAGTGCTGTTTATAATACAAAAGGTAATGGTACATGGCTATGGAATACAAGAAAAATAGTTGAAAGTCCTAATAGTATAATTAAATTTTTAAATGAAAATGGATTTAATGAAGTATATCTACAAATAGACCAAGGCATAGATGCTAAATATTATAGCTATTTTATTAAATCAGCAAGTAGTAATAGTATAAAGGTATATGCACTAGAAGGTAATCCAAATTGGATTTTAAAGAGTAACAGAAGACAACTTGATAGTTTTTTAAATTGGGTTGTTAAATACAATTTATCCAAATCACAAGATGAAAGATTTTTGGGAATTCATCTTGATGTTGAACCATATCTTTTAAGCATATGGCAAACTAATAAAAATAGAGCTATTGCTGAATATATGGACTATATAGCATATTTAAAGGCCTTTGGTGCAAAAAATGGACTTAAGATTGCAGTAGATATACCATTTTGGTTTGATGAAATAAATATACCTAAGCAAAAGATAAATCTAGCTGAATATGTAATTTCACAAGTTGATAGCATAAATATAATGGCATATAGAGATAGAGCACAATCTATAATTGATATAGTAAAAAATGAGATGGTATATGGTAAAAAGTATAACAAAAACATTGTAATTTCAGTTGAAACAGGAAATACATCAGAGGGTGAAAATATCACATTTTATCAAGAAGGTCTTGATTTTATGTGGAATGAGTTAAATAATGTTAATGAATACTATAAAAATAGCTATAATAATTATAGTTTTGCGGTACATTATTTAGAAAATATAATGGAAATGAAAAAGTAAAAAATGGGCTGTCATGTGACAGCCTATTTTTAAACAAAATTTTACTTTTTTATTTTATTTTAGTTTTAGAATATAAGTAAGTAATTAATTGGGAGTGGATAAAATGAAGTTTAAATTAAAGGTTGTTGTTGCTTGTTGTGTTATTTTATTAATAGCATTTTTAGCTTATGAAAAATATACTTTAGATGGATCAATTCCACATATAATTAAAAACCATATTATTGATAATAAGCTATCTTTAAAAAGCATTAAAGTTGAAAAGATAATAATAGAGTCGGATAAGGATAATGATGGGAAACATGACTTGGATGATATAGTTGAAGGGGCAAGACTAGAGGCAGAAAGAAAGCCTGCATATAGGAGCGCCTATTACAATGGAGGATATCCACCAGATACAGAAGGTGTGTGTACTGATGTTGTATGGAGAGCATTTGAAAATGCTGGATACAAGTTAAAAGAAATGGTGGATAAAGACATAAAAAATAATACTGGGCTGTATCCAAGGGTTAATGGAAAACTAGATCCTAATATTGATTTTAGAAGAGTTCCAAATCTAAATGTATTTTTTAAAAGACACGCTCAGTCTTTGACATTAGAACTTAAGCCTTATGATGCAGAAAACCTCAAGCAATGGCAGGGTGGAGATATTGTAGTATTTGGTGCTCCAGACCATATAGGTATTTTATCTGATAAGAGAAGAAGTGATGGCATACCATATTTAATACACAATTCAGGCCCTTATGCAAGGGAAGCAGATGACCTACTTTGGTGGTATCCTAAAATTATAGGGCATTATAGGTTTGAGAAGATAGATTGATTATGTTGTAAATGAACTTAGTATATAAGCCCACGAAGGGAATGACCTCAGTGGGCTTTTTGCTAAAATACAAGAGAATAATATTTATCTATAGTGGCTTTAAAATCATCAATGCTAACAATCCTAGATTTGCGAGCTATTTCTTTGTTATCCACAAATATAAGAAGTGTTGGGAAAGAAAAAATTGAGTATTCACCAGCAGCTTCAGGAACATCTGTTATTTCAATTTTTGCAAGTCTTACATTAGGATAATTAGATAACACATCTTCAATTTTAGGATAAAGTGCATGGCAAACACTGCATGTTTCGCTTGAGAAATAAACAACACACATCATATTATCTTTGGTAAAGTTTTTTATTGCATCAATAGAAGAAAGTTTCATATAATCACCTCTAAAAACTGTATATTCATATATTATGATATAACAAAAACCGATCACATTCAACTAGTAGTTTATTAATAATGTATCACCAACTATTAAATTAAGTTAAGTATATGATTTAATAGTATGGACACTTATATATATTTTAACTAATACAAATTATTTTATATCAATAAAATAATTATAATTATTGTGTACAAATCTAAATAAAACACAACAAGTCACATGGTGATTTTCGTCATGTGATTTGTTATTTTTGTTTTTGTAATATATTCTTAAAATGATATAATTAATAATGAACATTAAGACTAGGAGGGCAAAATGATTAAGGCAGTTTTATTTGATTTAGATGGTACTATTTTAGACACAAATCAGTTAATTATTACATCTTATAAATACACAATAAAAAAACATTTAGATAGAGATTTAGAGGATGCTGAAATTGTTAAATACTTTGGAGAACCACTAAGATTAACATTAGAGAGATATGATAAAGAAAAAGTTGAAGAGATGTATCAAACATATGTAAAGTATAATGAAGAAAATCATGACAGCATGATAAAGGCAATGGACTATGCAAAGGAAACACTTGAGGAAATAAAAAGAAGGGGACTTAAAATAGGCACTGTTACATCTAAAAGAAAACATATGGCAGAGCGAGGGCTTAAGTATTTTGATTTATATGATATGATGGATGTAATAATTGCAATGGAAGATACAACAATACATAAACCAAATGCAGAGCCAATTTTAGAAGCGTGTAGAAGAATAGATGTATCTCCTAATGAAGTTTTATTTGTAGGGGATAGTCACTATGATATTCAATGTGGTAAAAATGCAGGTTCAAAAACTTGCCTTGTAAAATATACTTTACTTGATTTCAATGAGATTATAAAATATGAACCAGACTATATTATAGATAGTTTAAAGGATTTAGTTGAGATAATATAAAAAAAAAGGTGGGCTGACGCAAATTGGTGTGATAGCCCACCTTTTTATATTAATCATGTAACATTTATAAATTTATTATAGAAGTAGTGACTTATGCCTATGGATAGGTTGTATAATAAATTTTAACAAAATTAAACAAAAAAATCTAAAACAATATTGACAACTATATAAAAATTGTGATAATTTAAAATAAAGAAAAGCTTTTCACAAAGTTGTACGTACAAATACATACAACTAGAGCAAAAGAAACCTATAAAAATTTTTATGTAATAAAATTAATCTGAAATAAATATTAATTTATTAGAAGGTAAGAAAAAATTTGTTTTATAGTTGGGCACTAGTTTGGAAACGATTCATTGTGCTAAAAACAGAAAAAATGAATAGTAACTAATAAAATTAGCTGCTATTCATTAATATAAATTTTAAAAATTGAAGGGGGATTTAAAATGAAAAGAAATCTTGCTCTAGTAATGGTTCTTTTCTTGATTGGTAGCCTATTTGCTGGCTGTTCATCAAAGAACCAAACAAGTGGAGACAACAAAACTGAAAAGAAGACAGTAGTAATCTATCAAAACAAGGTTGAAATTAATGATGCTCTAACAAAGTTTGCAAAAGAGTATACAGAAAAGACAGGGGTAGAAGTTGTAGTTAAAACATCAGGTGGGGACTCACCATATGCAGAAAATCTAAAGGCTGAATTCCAATCAGACCGTCAACCAGATATCTTTGTTATAGAAGGTATGGGTGGATACAATACTTGGAAGTCAAAGCTTGTTCCTTTTGAAGGGGATGAATGGATAAACCAAACTGATCTTGAATTTGTTGTAGATGGTAAGGTTTATGGATTCCCAGTAGCTGTTGAAGCTTGGGGTATGGCATACAACAAAGAAATACTTGATAAAGCAGGAATTGATCCAAATACATTAACTTCACAAGAAGCTTATAAGGCTGCATTTGAAAAGCTAGATTCAATGAAGAAGGAACTTGGAATTACATCAGTTGTTGCTATGGCAGCTGGTCCAGACATGAGATGGGTTACAGGATTACATAACTTCAATGGCTATTTATCAGCTGGTCTTCCATATGGAGATAAGACTGTATTAGACAAGCTATTAAAGGGCGAACCTGACATGGATAGACTAACTCAATATGCTGATTGGGTTGAACTATTATTCAAGTATGCAGACAAAACAGTTCTTTTAACAGGAAACTATGATGCGCAAGTTGGACAATTTGCTACAAAGAAGGCTGCGTTTATTCATCAAGGAAACTGGATTGACCCATGGCTTGCTCAAAACAATGTTAACTTCCCAATGGGATTTGCACCACATGCATCAGTTAAGGGTGAAATGAAGGGAATATTTATAGGAGCACCATCATTCTATGTTTTAAATAAAGATAGTAAGAGCTTAAAAGAAGCTAGAGACTTCTTAAACTACATGGCTATGAATGAACATGGTCATAACTACATGGTAAAAGAAGCAAAGATGGTACCAGCATTTAAGAATGTTAAGATAAAGCCAGATGCACCACTTTCAGCAAATGTTACAGAATGGATGGCTAAAGGAACTGCATATACTTGGTTACAAAACGACATGCCAGATGGATTTGGTATGGGAACTATAGCACCAATATATGAAAGCTTTGCAAAGGGTGACATTAATAAGCAACAATTTATTGAAAAGATAGCAGAAAAAATTAAGTCAATTAAGTAGAAAAACTTAAGAAAGGGTGGCTTTTTCTCACCCTTTCTTTTTCATAAAAATCAAAGGGGTAAATTAACTGTTAAAATATTTTTACAAGTATATATAAAACTCTATATACAATTTATAAAAATATGTATTAGTGTATATAGAGAGACAAGCTATAAAAAGTCAGTAGAATAATAAAAATTTTTATTTTTATTTAAAAAGGGTATACAAAATAAAGGGTTAATTTTAATAACCCAATTACCAAATTATGAAAATGTTTTTTATGCAATAGGTTCATAAGGTTGATTATTTTTTAATACAGAATGGATTATATATAACATTTTCCTTGCGACAGCGCCTAATGCAGTAAAATGATGCTTACCTTCTTCACGTTTTTTGTTGTAATAAGTGCTTAAAACAGGATCATTAAATGAAGCAACATTATCAGCCAACCATATAGCTCTTCTG
>JAOAFH010000111.1 GCA_026416355.1 Clostridiales bacterium
TTGTAATATAAAATAGTTGTTGACAGGTTAGTATATGTTGTGTTAAACTGTCTTTTGTAGACCGCACGGGACGGGCTTTAAACCGAAAGGTGCCTTGTTTCCTCGGCGAGACTGGTAAGAGGAGGTGTAATTATGTACGCAATAATAGCAACAGGTGGAAAACAATACAGAGTACAAGAAGGAGATCTACTATTCGTTGAAAAAATAGCAGCTGACGTTGATTCAACTGTTGAAATCAATGAAGTTCTTGCAGTATCAAAGGATGGTAAGATTACAGTTGGTGCTCCAGTTGTTGAAGGAGCTAAGGTTGTAGCAAGAGTTGTAAAGCATGGAAAGGCGAAGAAGGTTATTGTTTTCAAGTTCAAGGCTAAGAAGGACTACAGAAGAAAACAAGGTCATCGTCAACCATACACTCAAATCAAAATCGAAAAGATTGAAGCGAAATTGAGATAGAGCATGTCGTAAGGGGGTGAGAAAAATGGCTCATAAGAAAGGTGTCGGTAGCTCCAAAAACGGTAGAGATAGTGAATCCAAAAGACTTGGTGTCAAGAGAGCAGATGGACAATTTGTTTTAGCAGGAAACATTCTTGTTAGACAAAGAGGAACAAAGATACATCCAGGTGAAAATGTAGGTAGAGGAAAAGATGATACTCTATTTGCATTAATCAATGGTGTTGTTAGATTCGAAAGGCTTGGTAAGGATAGAAAGAAAGTAAGCGTATATCCAGCTGAAATAGCTCAATAATAAATGCACCCATAAGGGTGCATTTTTGTTGCATTTCATTAGTTAATAGTGTATTATTTAAAGTTGTAATACACTAAAAGTAGGTGATTTAAATGGATAATAGCATCGATTTAAAATGGATAACTGAACAAATTAGAAATCAAAGACATGATTTTATGAATTATTTGCAGGTTATCTATGGTTATCTACAAATTAATAGACCCAATGATGCAGTAGATTACATAAAAAAAGTAAATAAAAAAATGATTATGCTAAGTCAAATTTATAATATAGATTCACCAATTATTTCAATGTTTGTTCATGATATAATAAATCAGCTTGAAAAAAATAATATTGAGTGGGAATTAAAAAATATTGAATCGTACATATCAAAAGAGGATTTATCTAAAAATATATATATCTACAAAGAATTATATATAAAGTACATTTCTTTTATTTATAATTTTATTAAAGATAATATGGAAAATGAAGAAGTGGATATATATTTAGTTTATTATAAGGAAAGACCTTCATTTATTTTAATGAATAATACATTAACTATAAAAGAATTAAATTTTTTAGAATTTAAAACTTATGAAGAAAGAATACACATAACAAGCAGTAGTTTAGCGAAGGTTTTAATTGTTCAGTTTTAATTTTAAAAAGGTGGTGAAATTATGTTTGTAGATGTAGCAAAAATACATGTCAAAGCTGGTGATGGAGGTCACGGTTGTGTATCTTTTAGAAGAGAAAAATATGTACCATTTGGTGGACCTGATGGTGGTGATGGTGGAAGAGGTGGCGATGTAATTTTTAAAGTAGACCCAAATATGCGTACCCTTCTTGATTTTAAATACAAAAAGAAGTATGAAGCTGAGCGCGGTGAAGATGGAGGAACAAATAATAAGTTCGGCAAAGATGGAGAAGATTTAATAATAAAGGTGCCTTCTGGAACAGTAATAAAGGATGCTGAAACAGGTAGGATAATGGCAGATTTAGTTGAAGATGGTCAAGAGTTTGTGGTTTGCAATGGAGGTAGAGGTGGTAGAGGTAATAGCAGATTTGCAACACCAACAAGGCAAGCACCAAAATTTGCAGAACCAGGTATGCCTGGAGAGGAAAGATGGATAACTCTAGAGTTAAAACTTCTTGCGGATGTAGGTCTGGTAGGTTTCCCGAATGTTGGTAAATCAACTATACTTTCAATGGTAACTGGTGCAAAACCTAAAATAGCAAACTATCATTTTACAACTCTCACACCAAACCTTGGCGTAGTAGATATGCAAGGAGTTAAAAGCTTTGTATTGGCTGATATACCAGGTTTAATTGAAGGTGCACATGAGGGTGTAGGATTAGGGATAGACTTTTTAAGACATGTTGAGAGAACAAAAGTTCTTATACATGTAATTGATGCATCTGGCATTGAAGGAAGAGATCCAATTGATGATTTTTATAAAATAAATGAAGAATTAAAATCATATAGTGAAAAACTATCTAAAAAACCACAGGTAGTTGTTGCAAATAAGTGTGATATACCTGGAAGTGAAGAAAATGTAGAAAAGTTAAAAAAAGAATTAGAAAAATATGATATAAAAGTGTTTGAAGTTTCAGCTGCTACAAATAAGGGATTAAGAGAAGTATTATTGTATGTTGCAAACTTATTAGATAATTATGTTGAAGAGGAAGAAGAAGTACAAGAATATATACCAGAGGAAAAGAAATTTACATATGAAATACATATTGATGATGAAGGTACATATGTAATAGAAGGATCATTTGTTGATAGACTTTTATTAACTGTAAATATTTACGATAGTGAATCACTAAAATACTTCCATAAAGTATTAGAAAAAAGAGGTATTATAGAACAATTGAAACAAATGGGTATAAAGGATGGAGATCTAGTTCGAATGAATGAATTTGAATTTGAATTTGTTGAATAGGAGGTAAATAATGATAACAAGTAAACAAAGAAGCTATTTAAGAAGTTTAGCCAATAATATAGAGCCAATTGTACAAATAGGAAAAGAAGGAATAGATGAAAGGGTGCTTAATCAAATTGATGAAGCACTTGAAGCTAGAGAATTAATAAAATTAACCGTTTTAAAAAATTCATTGTTAACTGCTAGAGAAGCTTGTGATGAAGTATGTGAGAAACTTTCATCAGAGCCTGTTCAAGTTATAGGAAATAGATTTGTTATATATAGAAAATCAAAAAATAAGTCAAAAATAGAATTACCGTCAAAAAATAAAAAACAGTAAATATAATAAAAGTAGTTGTGTTATCTTTATATTTAACACAACTACTTTTATTTTTGTTAATATTTTATTATAATTTAAATTGGTTATCTTTTTAGTAGGAGATGATTAAATGAATTTAATAGGAATATATGGAGGAAGTTTCAACCCGATACATATAGGACATCTAATTATGGCAAATGAAGTTTTAATTAAATTAAATTTAGAAAAAATTATATTTATTCCTGCTGGTAATCCTCCACATAAAAATTTAATCAATTTGGCTAGTACAATTGATAGATATAATATGGTTAAATTATCAATAGAAGATAATAAAAAGTTTGAGGTATCAGATATTGAAATAAAAAAACAATGCATAACTTATACCTATGATACTTTAAAAGAACTAAAAGAAATATACAAAGAATCGAAATTATATTTTATAATAGGTTTTGATTCATTAAAAGAATTAGATACATGGAAAAATATTGATAAAATGAATAAGTACTGTGACTTTGTAGTAGTAGATAGAAATTCCGACTCAGAGCAAATTGATTTTTTAATAAACGAATATAAGCTAAAATATAATTTATCCATTCATTATGTTCAAACACCTAATATAGATATATCATCAACAATGATTAGACAAAGAGTAAAAGATAATATAAATATTACTTACATGGTTGATAAAAAGGTTGAAGACTATATATATAACAATAAGTTGTTTAGGAGATGAGAATATGATAGAAAAAGAAAAAATTATTAGTTTCATTGAGAATAGACTAACAAAGAATAGGTTTATTCATTCTTTAAACGTAGCTAAAGTTGCTGTTGAATTGGCTAAAATATATAATATTGACATATATAATGCTGAGGTTGCTGCATTATTACATGATAATGCAAAATCACTAAATAATGAAGAACTAATGTATTATGTGGATAAATATAATATAAAATTAGATGATGTAGATTTATTTTCACCACAAATTTTACATTCCTATGTTGGAGCTTATTTAGCTAAAGATAACTTTGATATTGATGAAGATATCTTTAATGCAATATATAATCACACAGTTGGAAGAAAAAATATGTCAATGCTTGAAAAAATAATTTTTATCGCTGATATTATTGAGGAAGGAAGAAACTTTAATGGTGTAGAAGAATTAAGGGAGCTTGCCTTTAAAGACATTAATAAAGCTATTATTATGTCATGCGAAAAAACAATTGAATATGTTATTTCTAAAGGTTTACTTTTACATTTAAATACAATTGAATTAAGAAATTATTTGATAATGGGGGAGACAAATGAAAAAAATATTTAAATTAATAGTTTTTTTTACTATTGCTTTAGTATTACTTATAGGAGCATATATGAAGTTTAACAAACCTTCTTCAGCTAATATTTTACTTCTAGGTGTAGATGCAGGTGATTATGAACACAAACAGGCACCTAAAAGATCTGATACAATAATGGTTTTAAATCTTGATACAAATAATAAAAATGTTTATATGTATTCAATTCCTAGAGATACTTTAGTTCATGTTAATGGGGAAAATAGCAAAATCAATGCGGTTCATGCAATTGGTGGAGTAGAACTAATAAAAAACAAAATAGAGTCAATGCTTAATATAAAAATTGATTACTATGTTAAGGTTGATTACAGTGCTTTTAAAGAACTAGTAGACGCTGTTGGTGGAGTAGATGTAGTTGTTCCTTTTGATATGAATTATGATGCAAGTGACATAAAGATCCATTTTAAGAAAGGTGAAAAAGTACATTTAAATGGTGAAAAGGCAGAACAATTTGTGAGATGGAGAAAAAATAATGATGGTACAGGCTATGCATTAGGTGATTTAGGTAGAATATCTACGCAACAAGAGTTTATTATAAAGGCATCACAAAAACTAAAGTCACCATTAATTATTTTTAGATTACCTAAAATACTGAAAGTTGTATCTAGCAATATAAAGACAGATTTATCAACAACAAAGATAGTTAATTATGCTTTTGTTTTCTATGGTATTGATAAAAACAATATAGAAAATAAAATTATGTCAGGTGAACCGAAATATATCAATTCTATTTCATACTTTATTGCAAATGTGTCAAATGATAGAGAATATCTGAATCATTATAGGTTAAATAATAAAAGTGTAGAAGCTGAATCAAAGGATGACATAACAATAAAAATTTATAATTCTACAAATGTAAATGGATTAGCAGCAAGATATAAAAAGACACTAGAGCAAAATGGATATAAGATTACGGAAATAGGTAACTACAATAAGAGAGTTAAAACTACAATTATAAATTGCAAAGAACAAAATCTGGCAGATGACATAAAACAAATAATAGGGGTAGGGACTATTAAGCCAAGTGAAAATTTAAATCAAAAAGAAGTAGTTGTAATTTTAGGTAGTGATAGTGTAAAATAATTATGTCTTTTTTATCAATAAGACCATATAAATATAATAAGAAAATATATTTGTTAGGAGGAATGTTTCTTGAATGGAACTACTGGCATAGCGTTTTTTATAGGTAATACTGCTTCAAGTAAAAAGGCCAGAGATATCAGAATATTAAATGTTAAGGGATTATCTGAAATCGCTGATTACTTTGTTCTATGTAGTGGTGGTTCAACGGTACAAGTTAAAGCAATAGCAGATGAAATCCAAGAAAAAATGAGTGAAAAAGGATATGAAATAAACCATAAAGAAGGTTATAATGCAGGTAGATGGATATTATTAGATTATGGTGAAGTAATAGCTCACATTTTCTGTGAAGAGGAAAGAGAATTTTATGATTTAGAAAGATTATGGGTAGAAGCAGAAGCAGTTAGTATATAAAACTTTGACAAAGAATAAAAAATATTATATAATATACAAAAATTGAATGAATGTTCACTTTTCCAAGGAGTAGTAAGAATTTACGACATTAAGAGAGCTGGTGGTTGGTGTGAACCAGTTGTACGAAATTCTGAACTTGCCTTGATATATGAAAAGTAGGGAGACCTATAGATCTTTGAGTGGGCTTTTGCCAAATAGGGTGGTACCGCGAGTCAAAGTCTCGTCCCTATATTTAGGGATAGAGGCTTTTTTTATATGTTTAAAATATTAACAGGAGGGAAAATAGATGGCTTTTTACGACTACGAAAAAATTGAGAGAAAATGGCAAGAAAAATGGAATGACAAGAACAATTTTCATGGTGAAGATTTTTCAGAAAAACAAAAATATTATATGTTAGTAATGTTTCCTTACCCATCAGGAAAATTACATATGGGACATGTAAGAAATTATTCAATTGGTGATGTTATAGCAAGGGCTAAGAGAATGCAAGGTTTTAATGTACTACATCCTATCGGATTTGATGCTTTTGGGTTACCAGCAGAAAATGCAGCTATTAAACATGGAATTCCACCAAAGGAATGGACTATCAATAATATGGCTGAAATGGAAGAACAACTAAAAAGATTAGGCTTTAGTTATGATTGGCAAAGAGAAGTAAAAACATGTCTACCTGATTATTATAAATGGACTCAATGGATGTTTTTACAAATGTATAAAAATGGTTTAGCATATAAGAAAAAATCATTTGTAAATTGGTGTCCATCATGTGAAACGGTGTTAGCAAATGAGCAAGTTGTAAATGGTGAATGTGAGAGATGTGGAACAGCTGTAGGTAAGAAAAATCTTGAACAATGGTATTTTAAAATTACTGATTATGCAGAAAAACTACTAAATGATATTGAAAAGTTAAAGGGTTGGCCAGAAAAAGTAAAAACAATGCAAGAAAATTGGATAGGAAAAAGTACTGGTGCTCTAATTGATTTTTCAATAGAAGGTAGAGAAGAAAAGATTAAAGTATTTACGACAAGACCTGACACAGTATTTGGCGTTACATATGTTGTTTTAGCACCAGAGCATCCACTTGTAAAGGAATTGGCAAAAGGAACAGAATATGAAACGCAAGTAAATGAGTTTATAGAAAAAATGCAATTTATAAATGAAGTTACAAGAACTTCAAGTGACCTAGAAAAAGAAGGCGTTTTTACTGGAGCATATGCGATAAATCCTGCAAATGGAGAAAGAATTCCAATATTAACAGCAAATTATGTATTGCTTGAATATGGTACAGGAGCAGTAATGGCAGTTCCAGCACACGATGAGAGAGACTTTGATTTTGCTAAAAAGTATAATTTACCAATTAAGGTTGTAATAACTCCAGAAAACGAAGCTATTGATATAAATAATATGAACTCTGCCTATACTGAAGATGGGTTAATGATAAATTCAGATAAATTTACAGGTATGAAAAATAGAGAAGCTTATAACAAAATTGTTGAATTTCTAAAAGATAAAGGAGCAGCTGATTTTAAGGTTAACTATAGGTTGAGAGATTGGCTAATATCTAGACAACGTTACTGGGGAGCACCAATTCCAATGATTTATTGTGAAAAATGTGGTGAAGTTCCTGTGCCTGAAGAACAGCTACCAGTAATGTTGCCAGAAGATGTTGTATTTACTGGTAAAGGTGAATCACCACTTACTACATCAGAAACATTTATGAATACTACATGTCCAAAGTGTGGTGGTAGAGCAACAAGGGAAAAGGATACTATGGATACGTTTGTATGTTCTTCTTGGTATTTCTTAAGATACACTGATGCTCTAAATAAAGAAAAAGCATTTGATTTCGATAAGGCAAAATATTGGATGGATGTTGATCAATATGTAGGTGGAGTTGAGCATGCAATTCTACATCTTTTATATTCAAGATTCTTTACAAAAGCACTTTATGACTTTAATATTTCACCTGTCGATGAGCCATTTAAGAATTTGCTAACACAGGGTATGGTTTTAAAAGATGGAGCTAAAATGTCAAAGTCAAAAGGTAATATAGTTAGCCCAGAAGAAATAATCAGTCAATATGGTGCAGATACAGCTAGATTATTTATTATGTTTGCAGCTCCACCAGAAAGAGACCTTGAATGGAGTGATCAAGGAGTTGAAGGATGCTTTAGATTTTTAAACAGAGTATGGAGATTAGTCGATGAACTAGCACCAAAATGTAAAGAAGTTAAATCATTAGATAAAACAAAATTAACAAAAGAAGATAAGGAATTAAGAAGAATATTACATAATGTAATTAAGAAGGTAACTGAAGATGTAACAGAAAGATTTAATTTCAACACAGCAATAAGTTCAACAATGGAACTTGTAAATGCTTTATATCAATATAAAGAGAAAGAAAATGCTAATGTTGAAGTTCTAGCAGAAGCTATTAAAAATCTAATACTTTTACTTGCTCCATTCGTACCACATATTACTGAAGAACTGTGGGAAATGATGGGCAATACGAGAAGTGTCCATGAAGAAATGTGGCCAAATTATGATGAAGATGCATTGGTTAGAGATGAAATAGAAATTGTTGTTCAAGTTAATGGTAAGCTTAAAGGCAAAATATTGGTTCCTGCTAATGCAAATAATGAAGAGGTACTTTCAATAGCAAAATCAGATGAAAAAATAATGCAAAGCATACAAGATAAACAAATTGTTAAAGAAATAGTGGTTCCAGGCAAAATAGTAAACATAGTTGTAAAGTAATAAAATGAAATACTAAATATATATTTAAAGAGAGGTATAATCAATTCTAAGTATAGATATATTATTTAAATTATACGTCTTTTACTTCATCAATTGATTATAAGCTCTCTTTTAAATTGTGATTAGCTTATTATTAAAATTAATACGGTTTATTAATTGAAATATAAATTATATTGAGTTATATATTGCATAGATATAATATTATGAAATTTAAATTGCAAAAATTATAAATAAGGTTTATAATTAAAATATAATGGCATTAGGAGGTAAATATTATGGAAAAAGTAGTAATTAGCACAAATAATGCACCAGCAGCAATTGGACCATATTCACAAGCAATAAGATTTGGAAATATGGTGTTTACTTCAGGACAAATTCCACTAAATCCACAAACTGGGGAATTAGTTGTAGATGATGTAAGAAAAGCTGCAAGACAATCATTAGAAAATGTTAAAGCTATATTAGAAGCAGCAGGAACATCAATGGATAATGTAATTAAAACTGTGATTTTCCTTAAGGATATAAATGATTTTGCTGCTGTTAATGAAGTTTATGGTGAATATTTTAAAGAAAAAATGCCAGCAAGATCAACTGTTCAAGTAGGTAAACTTCCAAAGGATGCACTAGTTGAAATAGAAGCGATTGCGTACATAGCTGAATAAAAAATAGAACTCATAGGTTTTCTATGAGTTCTATTTTTTATATTTTCTTTTATATTTTCGATAAAAGCCACGAATTGTAAATAAGCTTATCAAAGATATGAAGACGTATTTATAAGAATTTCTAAATTTAGTTACATATTGATTATTGGTTGTTTTTTCTATTATTTTAGATTTAGAAATATACTCACTTCCTGCTATTAAATCAATTGTTTTAATTACATTTCCATCTAAAAGTAGTTCAACTTTACCTACGACTTGATTTTTTGTAATATTTTCAAAGTTGTTTTCTAACTTAATATTTTGTGTAGGAATTTTATTTTCGGTATTTAGTTTTAAATAGTGATAATCTTCTTTTGGATAAACAGGTATGTTTACTTCACCATTATTTAATTTTAAATATGTAATAACATTGTCTTTGCTTAGTATTTGTACTTGTTTGAAATTGTTAAAACCATATTCAAAAAGTTTTACAATATCAGGATAGATAACAGAATCACTTTTTAAAGCTACCGCTATTAAATTAACATCATCTTTAGTTGCTGAACCAACAAATGTATGTCTAGATTTTATTGTATAACCAGTTTTCATACCAGTTGCATACTTATAATAATATTTACCACCAGTCCAAAGTAGTTTGTTGTGATTGTTTAAATATCTAATTTGAGATTGTTTGTTTGTAGGCTCAATTCTATAGTTTTTAGTTGAAATTATTTTTCTAAATGTTTCATTTGACATAGCTTGTTTTGATATTAATGCTAAATCATATGCTGTTGTATAGTGATTATCATTATATAATCCATGTG
>JAOAFH010000138.1 GCA_026416355.1 Clostridiales bacterium
GCAAATGGAGCTAAGCAGTTTGTTGTACAAGAAGCATTTGATATAATGTGGTGGTTATTTGGATCATAGTCCTTTTCGTTAACACCCATAACTATTGTTATATCTTCATCTGTAGCTGGTGCTGATATAAGAACCTTCTTTGCACCTGCTTCAAGGTGTAGAGCTGCCTTTTCTCTCTTAGTGAATAGTCCTGTTGATTCAACAACTATATCTACTCCAAGTTCCTTCCATGGAAGGTTCTTTGGATCCTTTTCTGCATATACTCTTATTTCTTTTCCATTAACGATTAGGCTGTTTTCAGTAGCTTCAACTGTTCCATCAAACTTACCAAAGCATGAGTCATACTTTAATAGGTGTGCAAGTGTCTTTGCATCTGTAAGGTCGTTGATAGCAACGATTTCAACATCCCTATTTAACTTAGTTTGAGCAATTTTGAATGCGTTTCTTCCTATTCTACCAAACCCGTTGATAGCAACTTTAATTGTCATAATGAATCCCTCCTAATTTTTATGACTTTTTATCTAAAGATAGCTTTTGCTATCTTTTATCCTAAGAATTTCTTTTGCTGCAGCCTCATCTGTTACAATGACCATCGAAGGATTATGTGTTTGAGTTGCAATAATTGCCTCTGCCTTACCCTTACCTCCTGCTACAGCTATAACATTTTTTATTTTTTTAACATCTTGGAACTTTAGTCCCATTGTAGGTGTTTTATAAACTATTTCACCTGACTTATTAAAATAATAACCAAATGCCTCTGCAACAGCACCCTTATCTAAAAGTATCTCAATTTCACTTTCTTTAAGTCCTCTTCGTCTTGACATCTCATCTGCACGACCTATACCAAAAACAAGTATATCGGCTCTACTTATATTATCAACTACATCCCTTATGTCTGGCTCATTTAACATTGTTTCTAGTGCTTCAAGGCTTAAATTGTCTGGAACATGTAGAAGCTTATAGTTTGCACCAAGTTTGTATGCTAGCTTTGCTGCTAACGTACTTGCTTGTGTTTCTACATTTCTTCCTATTCCACCTCTTGCAGGTATTACAAGTAGGTTCTCTTTAGAAATCTTAGGGAAGTTATCTACTACCTGTGCAACAGAAGTGCCTCCTGTCAAGGCTATAATCGAATTAGCTGTAACCAGTGTTTTTATGTAGTTTGCAGCCAATCTTCCCATTTCCTTTAAAACTGTTATATCATCATCTATGTCTCCTGGAACAACTATCACTTTATGTACACCAAGGTATTTTTTAAGTCTTTCTTCTACATCAGCTAATCCACTTATTTGATGTATCATTTCTTCAAGACTTTCTAATATATTTTCTCCCTCTTTTGTAACCATCATACCTGTTGAATAAATTTCGATTAAACCTTGGTCTTTTAGAAAATTAACTTCAGTTCTAACTACTCTTTCTCCTAGGTCTAACACTTGGGACAATGCTCTTCTTCCAACAGGTTGGTTGTAATATATATTTTTTAGAATTCTATATCTTTTTATTAGTAGTTCAACAATTTCAGGCACTATTTTTTGCTGTAACAATAGAACATCCTTCAACTAAGTCACTCCCCTAAACCTGTTGTAGGGACACTTTAAGTCCCTATGTATTAATTTTGTCCCACCCACAATTTAAATATATCACTAATAGTAACATTTTTCAATATATTTAATCTAAAAAATCAAATATTTTTATAACTTTCCTATTTTATTTTTTCAACATAATTATATAAATATACAAAGAGTACTTTTAAATTTATTCTTCATCATTACAATAAACATCATTATGACATTTTAAATATATAAAAATTGGGCTGTCGCACAGATTTTTATAGAGTTACTAAAACATACTGTAAAATTAGAGCCATTAAACAATTAAAGAAGTGTCCTAATACTTCGTAATTGTTAATGGCTCTTATATCCTAGAATATTATTCGACAGCCCAATTTACTTTTTATAGAATAATAAATTACTTTATTTTTCTCTTAGAGGATGCCTCAATCCCCATCTCTTCACGATATTTTGTAACTGTTCTTCTTGAAATTTTAACTCCACTTGCAGTTAGCATGTCTGCAATTTGCTGATCAGAATATGGCTTTTTCTTATTTTCATTATCAATAAGATTTTTAATCTTTTCTTTCATGGTATCAACTGATACACTATCACCAAATGAAGTACATAGACCTCTAACTAAAAAATATTTAAGTTCAAATAATCCTTTTGGTGTTTGAGCGTATTTACCGTTTAATGCCCTGCTGATTGTTGATTCATGAAGATTTGTTTCTTCAGCTATATTTTTTAAGCTAAGAGGTTTTAAATTTTCATCTTTATCAAAGAAATCTATCTGATGTTTTACAATAACTTCAGTTACTCTTTTTATTGTTTCCCTTCTTTGTTCTATGCTTTTTATCAGCCAATATGCTGCTTCCACCTTTGATTTTACATATTTATATTCTTCACTATTTTTATTTTTTAATATACTCCTATAATATTTATTTATTTTAAGCATTGGTAAATTGTCTTCATTTACTTTTACAACATACTCACCATTTATTTTTTCTACATATACATCTGGAACAACATACCTTACTCTTTCGTCTCCCACCCTGCACCCTGGCTTAGGATCGAGATTTTTTATTACCTCAACACATCTTAGTACTTTAGTGTATTCTACATTATATTTATCTGCAATGTCTTTATATTTTTTTTGTGCAATTGCTTCTAATTCGTTATCTATAAGCTTTTCATAAAAATCATCTAATATTCCCTTGTTTTTTAGCTGTATCTTTAAACATTCATTTAAATTTTTACCACCAATACCACTAGGTTCAAATTCTTGAATTATACTAATTATTTTTTCAACAGTACACAAATCTACTTTAAATTTATCTGCAACTACCTTATTTTCTAATTTAAAATACCCATTTTCATCCAAATTATCAATAATATATTCAGCTATTCTTTTTTCAATCTTAGTTAGTGGTATATAGCCTAGCTGTTCCTTTAAGTAATCATATAAACTTGTGGTATTTGAAATAAAATTTAATGGAGTGGCCTTTTCTTCTTCATACTCTGAATAATCAACATAATAGTCATAAGAATAATCAGAATATATATCTACAATATTGTCAAATCTATTACTATCCTCCTCATCTAGTTCTAATACTGGATTTTCAAGTATTTCATTTTCTATATATTCTTGTAGTTCATTGTTTTGTAGCTGAAGAACTTTAACAGCTAGTTGCATTTCTTGCGTCATAACTAGTTTCTGTTCCAATTTCATTTCAAGTGAAAAATCCAGCTTCATATTATCCCCCACACAACAATTTTATATTTGTATTACATATTATATTTTGAATACTAAAAATATTATAACACAATTTTATTTTAATTGTAAAAATAAGTTCCATTTTGATTTTTTATCAAAATGGAACTTATTTATTATATTATTATCTTTCACCCTTATTATATGGTACACCATCTGCTGCTGGAGGAGTTGTCTTTCCAACAAATCCTGCAAGAGCAAGCATAGTTAATAGATATGGGAATGCAAGGTATGCTTCTGTTGGTAATGGCCATCCAAATTTTTGAGCAAGAATTTCAAATGCTTGTGCAAATGCAAACAAGAATGATGCTCCCATTGCTCCAAATGGCTTCCAGTTACCAAATATCATAGCTGCAAGTGCAATGAAACCTCTACCACTTACCATTCCTTCTCTAAATAGGTTCATAACACCTATTGAAAGTGTTGCTCCACCAAGACCTGCAAATACACCTGACATAATTACACATAGATATCTAATCTTATATACATTAATACCAAGAGTATCTGCTGCCTTTGGATGTTCTCCTACTGCTCTAATTCTAAGTCCAAGTGGTGTATAGTAAAGTACATAGTGTACAACAAATACTAGAATTATAGCCATAAATACAAACCAGTTAAGTTCAGCTAAGAATGGTCCAATTACTGGAATTTTAGCCATTGCTTCTGTTGGATATGGAAGCGCCGTAACACCATCTGTTTGGCCTTGTCTTCCAAATAACTTAAATATCAAGAAGCTTGTTAATGCTCCTGCAAATATATTAATAGCAACCCCTGCAACTGTTTGGTCTGCCTTTAAATTTATACTTAAAACTGCATGGATAGCTGCAACTAATGCACCTGATATTACTGCAAATAATAGTCCTACCCATGGATTTCCTGTTACACTTGAACCATAAACTGCAAAGAATGCTCCAATTATCATTATACCTTCAAGTCCTATGTTAACT
>JAOAFH010000169.1 GCA_026416355.1 Clostridiales bacterium
AAGGTTTATATTGAAGGTTATGTAAGAAAAAATATAGTTTATTCAACCTATGGAAATGTTTCAGGAGGAGGAGTTTCAGGAGATATTAGACATGCAACATTAAATGTACCATTTGATTGCGTAACAGAAGTATGCTTTGACAAATATCCAAAACTTTGTGCTACACCACCTAAAAAAGAAGTGGAATTCTTAGATTGTAAAAAACTTGGTAAGAATATGACTGAAGACAACTACAAGCATGTTGAAGTTTTCAATGAAAAAATCTACTGTGAATTAGAAGATGCTTATATCTATGAAACAGATATCAAGCTTGATGCAAGACCAGTTAGAGGATTTGAAACAGAAGAAGTATTTAGGAAGTTAAAAGAAAAGATGGTAGTATATGTAACAATCAAGCTTCTTCAAAAACAACAAGTTTGCTGGGATGGACCAGTAGGATATATGGAAGCTGAAGAAGGAACTGAATTTGATGAATTAAAAGTTGAATTTGAAGATGAAAAGTAACTTTTTAAAGTGCTAAGGTAATTGTACCTTAGCACTTTTTTATCATATATATAGTCTCCCTTATGTTGTTTATGGTACTAAATTGTATCAATAAAGGGGCTATTCAGCCCCTTTATTGATACATACAACTTGATTTTGCATAAGTCTTAGATGAAGATTTAAAACTATCTTTTCCTTCATTTTGTAGAAACAGTCTTGTCCTTTAATATTTTCAACAGGAACAACATCCTCACGACACATAAGCTCATTTATTTTGTACTTAACTATTTCACAAACAATATTTTGGTTATAAAATCCTTTATCTTCACAGACAAAATGATATTCGAGGGGGATAAACTTTTGTTCCTTATTTGATTTTATCTGTGGTTCGTTTATATATGTTACCTCAGTTGTACATTCAAATGGCACTATATATGTTAGGTATCGCAAATTTCCTGATGAGCCCTTAGAACTTTGGCATCGTGCAGAGGCATATTCTAATACCTTTTTAATAATTCCCCTAATAAAAACCTTTTTAGTTCCAGGGATGAGCTTACATTCTTTAAGTTGAATAGTTTTTTTAGAGCCCTTTAGGCAAACAATAGGTTCTGCAAACCTTACAGAGTTTTCAAGTTGTAGACATATTTTAAATTGGCTAATAACAACAGGCACATTTATATATTTAACATCATTACAGCATGGCTCCTCAGGTTCATTTTTGCATTCAGGTATGCTTTTAGAGCTAATAAGTATAGAATCGCAGTCATTATCACTATTTCTTAAATCATTATCATCTTCATTGATTTGTTCATCATCTATTATATCTACTGTTAAATTTGGTTCGTCCTTTAAATTTATTTCTTCATTTTTTTTTGATTTACTACTCATCTAATCACCCTAATTCAAACTTCATTTTATAATATGTATTAACAAAAGCAATGGTTACTAAATTTGATGTTTATTGTATAATTGAATTAAGAAAATTTTAAGGAGGTTATGGGATGAAGGTAAATGCAGTTTGTCCAAGGGATTGTTATGGAGGATGTTCACTTGTTTTAGATATAGAGGATGGGAAAATAGTTTCGGTTAAAGGAGATATAAATAATAAGGCAACAAAAGGGGTTATATGTAAAAAAGGAATTGAGTACATAGATAGAATATATGGAAAAAATAGAATAACTAAGGCACTAAAGAGAATAGGAGAAAAGGGCAAAGGTGAATTTAAAGAGATAGATATAAATGAAGCTCTAGATGAAGTTGCAGAAAAGATTAGAAAAACACAGGAAAGCAACCCACTTGATTTTTTGTTCTATAAAGGAGCAGGAGAGATAGGAACAGCCTCAAAGGTATATAACAACTTTATTAATCAACTTAAGGGCTATACTTATGTATATGGGGATCTTTGTTCAGCAGCTGGAATTGAGGCTGTAAAGGCTACATATGGAAGTGTTGAACACAATGCCCCATGGGATTTAGAAAATGCAAAGCTTATTGTTTTTTGGGGTAAAAATCCTGCAAATACCAATATTCAAGAGCTTCTACATATTAAAAGGGCAAGGGAAAATGGTGCAAAGGTAATTTTAATTGATATTAGAAAAAGTGAAACAGCAAAATATGTAGATAAGGTAGTAATGCCTGAGGTTGGAACAGATATTGTACTTGCAATGGCAATACACAATTATTTAATAGAAAATAACATGTATGATGTGGATTTTGTTGAAAACTTTACATATGGATTTGATGAATTTAAAGACGAGGCTAAAAAATATACATTAGATTATGCGGAAAAAGTAACAAAGGTATCAAAGGAAGATATAGTTGAGATTGCTAATTTAATGTCCACTATTAAGCCACTTACTTTGATTTGTGGTTTTGGAATTCAAAGACAAGCACAAGGTGGTCAAACTGTTAGGGCAATTTCTCTTTTGCCTGCACTCGTTGGAAGTGTTGGAATAGTTGGAGGAGGATTTAGATATTCAAATCATACAAGACCAAGGCTTAATGTACCTAAAATGTTAAAGACAATTAAAAATACAAGAGGAATTAATGTTGTTTCTCTTGGAAAAGAAATACTAGAAAATAATATAAAGTGTATGATGATACACGGTGCAAACCCTGTAAGGTCTAATCCAGATTCAACTAAATTAATGGAGGCATTTAAAAAATTAGATTTTTTAGTTTGCATAGATAATGTAATATCAGAGACGGCAAAATATGCAGACATAATACTTCCTGCAGCAGCTACCTTTGAATACTATGATGTTTTAAGGTCATATTGGAATCCATATATAATGCTTCATGAAAAGATAGTTGAGCCACTAGGGGACTCAATGCATGAGAGTAAAATATACAGAGAACTTGCCAAGAGATTAGGACTAAATGAAGAAAAAATACCAGAAAACAACTTAGAATTTATAGAGTCAGTCTTAAAATATTCAAAGATAAATGCAACTATCGATGATTTAAGAAAAGGACCATATTTAACAGAAGATTATAGTGAAGTTGTTTACAAGGACAGGATATTTAAAACACCATCTGGCAAGATAGAATTTAAATCAATTTTACTAGAGGAACAAGGTTTTGATGGTGTGCCAAGATATAAGGAAAATGCTTCAAACAATGGCTTTAAACTTATTTCTGTTCACCATAGGGATGTAATAAACTCACAATATATAAATATACCTTCTATACAAGAGAATTTAGAAAGCCCATTTGCATATATTAACATAGATGATGCAAAGGAGCTAAATATAAGGGATGGAGAAAAAATAATAGTATTTAATGAAAATGGAAGTGTTAAGTTAAATGCAAAGCTTACATATGATATAAGGA
>JAOAFH010000175.1 GCA_026416355.1 Clostridiales bacterium
TGAAATACTTATGGTTTTATTAAAATCAATATGTGTTTATAATAAAGGAGAAGTAAAGCAATAGGTATATTATATTTATAGTTCTGGTTAAATAACTTAATGTATACTTGAGGTAAAAATGATTGTAGAATTTTTTAAACCATCAATAACTAAAAATAGTTCTATTATTATTTGGTTGTTTTATATACTAATAGAACTAATTGGAGTAAGAATAGATAGCCTATATTTTTTACAGGTACTATTAATAACTTTAATATATAGTAATATCAAAACCATAGTGAAAATATTGAAGAGTTATTTATCACTCTACTTTTCTTTTCACTATGGTTATTTTTGTTTACTAGCTAATAAAGTTATAATGTTTGTATCCATATATATGAGTCTGCATCAGATGGCATTCTTAGGTCTCCTCTTGGTGAGAAACATACACTACCAACCTTTGGACCATCAGGTAAGCATGAGCGCTTAAATTGTTGTGTAAAGAATCTTTTATAGAATACCGTAAGCCATTTTTTAATGTATTCTTTGGCATATTTATTTTTAAATGCATTTTCTGCTAAGAACAGTACCTTTTCAGGAGGCATGTTGTATCTTATAGCATAGTAGATGAAGAAGTCATGAAGTTCGTAAGGACCAACTGCATCCTCTGTTTTTTGTTTTATATTGCCCTCTTTATCAGGGGGTAGAAGCTCTGGGCTTATTGGGGTTTCAAGTATATCTATAAGTATATCTTTGGTGGTTTTATCTTGAGTATTTTCTGCATACCAATTTACTAAGAATTTAACTAAAGTCTTTGGAATACTTGCATTTACAGCATATATTGACATATGGTCTCCATTATATGTACACCAGCCAAGGGCAAGTTCTGAAAGGTCACCTGTTCCAACAACAATTCCACCTATTTTATTTGCAATATCCATTAAAATCTGAGTTCTTTCTCTTGCTTGTGTATTTTCGTATGTTAAGTCATGTATGCTTGCATCATGCCCTATATCTTTAAAGTGTTGTAGACAGGAGTCTTTAATATTTATCTCCTGAAGGCTACAGTTGAGGGATTTTATAAGGTTTATAGCATTTGTATATGTTCTATCTGTTGTCCCAAATCCAGGCATAGTTATTGCAATTATGTTTTCGGTAGGGATATTTAAAGTTTTAAATGTTTTATATGTAACAAGTAGAGCCAATGTTGAGTCTAGTCCACCTGATATACCTATAACAGCTTTTTTAAGAGTTGTATGTTCAAATCTTTTTGCAAGACCTGCAACTTGAATATTAAATATTTCTTTGCATCTTATATCAATTTCCTGTTTATTTGAAGGTATAAAAGGTGTAGGGTGAATAAATCTATCAAAGTTGTCTATTGTATGTGATTTAAATTTAATTGGAATAGATGTAAAATCTATTTTAGAAACCCTAAGGCTATCTATAAAGCTTTTATTAACTTGTCTTTCAGAGTTTAGCCTATCAATATCAATAAATGAGTATATTGTTTGGCTTTCTCTATTAAATCTTTCTGATGAGTTTAATAAAGAGCCATTTTCACACACTAAAAGGTCGCCACTAAAAACTAGGTCTGTTGTGGATTCATGTACAGATGATGAAGCATAGATGTAGCCTGATATACATCTAGCACTTTGACCTTTTATAAGTTCTCGTCTGTAATCAGATTTTGCAACAACTTCATTGCTGGCGGATAAATTTAGTATTATGTTTGCTCCATTTACACAAAGAAAACTGCTTGGTGGTATTGGCGCCCACACATCTTCACATATTTCAACTCCTATTTTTAAATCAAGCTCTGAATCCTCTAATATAACATTTCCAAAAGGAACTTTTTCACCAAATAGATTAATTTCCTTTATATGTTCTACTTCAAAGCCAGATGTAAACCATCTCTTTTCATAGAATTCCTTGTAGTTTGGAATATACATTTTAGGAACAACAGCTAGTATTTTACCCGATTTAAATAAAACAGCACAGTTTAAAAGGATGTGATTAATTAGTATAGGCATTCCAACAGCACAAAGAATGTCTGTTTCTTTTGTTTCTTCTAAAAGCATCTTTAATGAAGATAGGCTCTCATCAATTAATTTTTTTTGGGCAAATAAATCACCGCATGTGTAGCCTGTAATAGATAGTTCAGGAAACACTATTATTTTTGCTTTATTTTTATCAGCTTCTAAAATAATATTTTTTATTTCATTTGCATTATATACTGGATTTGCAACTTTAAGCTTTGGAGAAGAAGCTGCAACTTTTATAAATCCGTAATTTAACACACTATCACTCCCTCTTTTGTATCTAATTCTAATTTACTACAAATTTTTATTTTTGGTAAGAAGGATATATTAATATTAGATAGAACATTTATATTTGAAGGGAGTGATTTAATGTACAGAGCATCAAAAAACGCACAAATAGAAAGTATTCTTCTTATAATGTTTGGAGTATCAATTTCAATTTTTCCTTTAGTAAGTGGCAAAAGACTAGGAATAGAGACGATACTGACATCCCTTTTAGTAGTTATTCTTGGTATATATATGTTTATTAGGGTAAAAAGAATACGGGTAAATATTTATAATGACAGAATAGAATACTTTGGAGAATCTAATAAAAGTGATAGGGTTGTGTACTTTAACAACATTTATCTTGTGGAAACTGTGAATAAATCAGGAGCGTTTTTAACCTTTATTGTGGATAAATACAAAGAGGGGAATAGGTGGATAATAAGAGGAACAGTACCTAAAGCAACTGAAAAAGAAATGGGAAAAGACAAGGATATTAAGCTAGATTTTAAACAAAGCCTATGTATAGACAGTAGAAAGATAGAAAATGCCAAGGAAATTGTTGAAGTTATATGTTCAAAGGTACAAAACTCAAGAGTTGGAGAAGGAACTGAAAGGTATATAAAAAACATATCTGTTAAAAAAGAAGAGCAACCTATTGTAAGTAAGAAGCTAAATATTGTTTATAAAATTGTAATGTCGGTAAATTTACTGGGGTTACTTATAATAATTATGCTATTAGAGGGTAAATCGCCTGTACTTACAAAATCATATTTTAAAATTATAAGTTTGATAGTTTATTTATTAAATGGTGGTTATAGTGTATATCTTCTAAGACGTTTTAAGGAAATTCATGCAGTAAAAACAGCATCAATAATAGGTTTAATTATAAGTATTTCAGTTTTAGCTATGACTTTTCTATAATGGACAATTACAACTTATATAGTTTGTAAATAATTAGGCTCTACAATACATAAAATAACTTGTAGAGCCTAAATGATTGTATAATGAAATATAATTATTAATATTTTTTATATATTTCACTATATAACGAAATATATAAAAATCAAATAAAATATCGTTCGAATTTTTGTTGACTTTAGATATGGGTAGTGGTAGTATTTATATGGAATTCCTATTCAGGAGGGATATTATGAAAAATTATGATGTAATTATTGTAGGTGGTGGACCTGCAGGAATTTTTACAGCACTAGAACTTGTAAAGCAAAATGATAGTCTAAAAATAGCTTTATTTGAAAAGGGCAAAAGTATGCTAAGTAGAAAATGCCCAAGTGCAGAAAATAAAGTTAAATGTGTAAAATGCAATCCATGCTCAATAGTATCTGGCTGGGGTGGTGCAGGTGCATATAGTGATGGAAAACTAACTCTTACAACTGAGTTTGGAGGAGTTTTAGATGAATATATGCCAAAGACTCAGCTTCAAGAGCTTATTGAGTATATTGATAAGATATATTTAGAATTTGGTGGACCAAGTGAAGTTCATGGTGACATTACACCAAAGGTAGAAGAAATAATGAAAAAAGCAGCTGCTGCTGATTTGAAATTTATACCTGCAAGAATAAGACACTTAGGAACAGACAACTGTTTTAATATATTAAAGGCAATGGAAGAATATCTAAGACAAAAGATAGATGTATTTACACTAAATCCAGTAAAGAGTTTAATTGTTGAAGATGAAAAGGTACTAGGAGTTATAACATATAATGATGAAGAATATAGGGCAGATTATGTTGTAGTATGCCCAGGTAGAGAAGGTTCAGATTGGTTCTCTAAGGAAGTTGAAAGACTAAATCTAGAAGTAGATACTAATCCTGTTGATATTGGGGTTAGAGTTGAATGTCCTGCTATTGTTATGAAAGACATTACAGATGAGGTGTATGAATCAAAACTAATTTATTATACAAAATCATTTGATGATAAGGTTAGAACATTTTGTATGAATCCAAATGGTGAAGTTGTTGTTGAAAACAACGATGGTGTAAAAACTGTAAATGGACATAGCTATGCCAATAAAAAATCAAATAACACTAATTTTGCACTTCTTGTTAGCAAAAACTTTACTAAGCCATTTAAATCTCCTATTGCCTATGGTAAATATGTTGCAAGTCTTGCAAATATGATAGGTGAAGGGGTAATAGTTCAAAGACTTGGAGATTTACTTGAGGGAAGAAGAACAACAGAGGAGAGACTAAAGAGGGGACTTGTTGAGCCAACTTTAGTTGATGCAACACCAGGAGATTTAAGTTTAGTTTTACCATATAGGTTTTTAACTGATATAATAGAAATGTTAGAAGCACTTGATAAGGTTGCGCCAGGTATCTATTCAAAGCATACGCTTTTATATGGTGTTGAAGTTAAGTTCTATTCAATGAGATTAAAGCTAACAAATGTACTAGAGACACAAATTAAAAATTTATTTGCAGCAGGCGACGGTGCAGGTGTTACAAGAGGGCTTGCTCAGGCATCAGTATCTGGGGTAATCATTGCAAGGGAAATTATAAATAGGATGAGGTGAAAATATGTCTGGACTAGTAGTAATAGGTGCACAATGGGGAGACGAAGGTAAAGGAAAAATTACTGACTTTTTAGCAGAAGGAGCAGATGTAGTAGTTAGATATCAAGGTGGAAATAATGCTGGGCATACTGTTGAGGTGCTTGATAAAAAATATAAGCTGCATTTAATTCCATCAGGGATATTATATGATACAAAGCTTTGTGTTATAGGAAATGGTGTTGTTATTGATCCAAAGGCTTTCTTTGATGAAATTAGCTATTTAGAAAATGAAGGTGTAGATGCTTCACCTAAAAAGCTTGTGGTAAGTGATAGAGCACATTTAATAATGCCATATCATAAGCTACTTGATAAACTATCAGAGCAAAGTAGAGGAAGCAAGGATATAGGAACAACAGGTAAGGGAATAGGTCCATGTTATACAGACAAACACGAAAGAACTGGAATAAGAGTTTGTGACCTTCTTCATAAAGAAACATTTAGAGAAAAGCTACAAGCAAATCTAAATGCAAAGAACAAAATTGTAAAAGAAATTTATGGTGGAGAAGAATTAAATTTTGATGAAATATTTAATGAATATATAGAGTTTGGGGAAAGACTAAGACCATATGTAAAGGATACATCTGTTGTATTATATGACGCAATAAAATCAGGAAAGAAGGTATTATTTGAAGGTGCTCAAGGTACACTTCTTGATATAGATTATGGTACATATCCATATGTAACATCATCACATCCTATATCAGGGGGAGTGTGTATAGGAGCAGGAATAGGACCTACTATGGTTACAAATGCAATTGGTGTATGTAAAGCATATACAACAAGAGTAGGAAAGGGACCTTTCCCAACAGAGCTTTTTGATGAAATGGGAGAGCACATTAGGGAAAAGGGATTTGAATACGGAACAACAACAGGAAGAGCAAGAAGATGTGGTTGGTTAGACCTAGTTATATTAAAATATGCTGTTAGAATATCAGGTCTTACAAGTCTTGCAATAACAAAATTAGATACATTAGCAGGAATTGATAAAATTAAAGTATGTGTAGGATATGAATTAGATGGTAATGTTATTGATTACTTCCCAGCATCACTTGAAGATTTAGAAAGATGTAAGCCAATATATAAAGAATTTGATGGATGGGATAATTCTGTTGAAAATGCAACAAGCTTTGATGAACTTCATGAAAATGCTAAGACATATCTAAGATTTATAGAAGAATATACAGATACAAGAATATCAATAGTATCTGTAGGTCCTAATAGAAGTCAAACTATGGTTGTAAATAAATATTAGA